>JBOHWA010000242.1:0-12317 GCA_050735855.1 Binatia bacterium | reverse complement strand
CAGCGTGGTGGCGTCGATGCCGCCGATGGCGACCAGCGGCAGCGGGCAGCGGGCGCGGGTGGCGCGCAGGGCGTCGAGGCCCTGCACCGGATCGGGGTCGCGCTTGCTGCGCGTCGCGAAGATCGGGCCGAAGGCGAGGTAGTCGATGGCGCCGGCGGCCAGCGCGGCGTCGACCTGGTCGAGGGTGTGGGTCGAGACGCCGATGACCTTGTCTTGCCCGAGCAGGGCGCGGGCGTCGGCGGGTGGCAGATCGTCCTGGCCCAGATGAACGCCGCCGGCGTCGATCAAGCGGGCGATGTCGGTCCGGTCGTTGATGATCAGCAGCGCGCCGGCGCGGTCCGCCGCCGCCTTGACCGCGCGCGCCAGCTCGACGAACGCGCCGGTGGCGAGCGTCTTGGCGCGCAGCTGCAACAGGCGCGCGCCGCCGGCGAGCAGGGCCTCGGCCAGCGCCAACGTGTCGCGTCCGTCGACGGCGTCGGCGATCGGGTAGACGGGCGAGGGAAAGCGGAACGGCATCGCAGACATCGCCTCCTCTCGTACCGCGTGGGAGTCAAGCGGCCGGCGCAGGTCAATTCCCAGATCTGGGATTGTCAACTGGGATCATTCCCACTTCCGGCCTGAACACTGTTCACCACGCTTGAACGCCTGGCAGCCATGCGAATCCTGAAGGTAGTGTCCGGGCTCCTGCTGCTGGCGTCGGCGGCGCAGGCGACGTGTGGCGGCGATTGCGACGGCAACGGCGCGGTGACGGTGGGCGAGCTGATCCGCAGCGTCAATGTCGCGCTGGGCAGCGCCGCGCTCGACAGCTGCGCGGCGAGCGATCTGAACGGCAACGGCCGCATCGCCATCAACGAGCTGCTCGCGGGCGTGAACGCGGCGTTGAGCGGCTGCAGCCCGGACAACAGCACGCCGACGCCGGCCCCGACGCCGACCGCGACGCCGGGCACGTCGACCTGCGGAGAGCGCGGACGCCTGGTGTACTCGGCGTTCGATTTCGTCTCGTTCGAATCGGACCTCTACCTGATCTGCGACAACGGGGCGGCGCGGACGCGCATTCCGCAGCCCGGCTACACCGAGACGTATCCGGTGTGGAGCCCGGACGGGACGCGCCTGGTGTACCGATCGTCGCTGGTCATCTCGAGCCCGGACCCGTCGGTGACGCCGCAGGGCGGCATCGTGGTCGAGAACGCGGACGGCGGCGGGCGGCAGATGATCGCCGACGAGGCCGAGGGGCGCGCGCCGGCCTGGAGCCCCGATGGGACGCGCATCGCGTTCATCGGCGGCAGCGCCTTCGCCGGCACCAACACGATCGAGATCGTCAACGCCGACGGCACCGGCCGCCGCACGCTGGTCGCCAACCAGGGCGGCGAGCAGTACGGCCCGCTGTCCTGGAGCCCGGACGGGACGCGCATCGTCTTCGAGTCGAATCGCGGCAAGGTCACCGGCGACTTCACCGGCTTCGAGATCTTCGTCATGGGCGCCGACGGCAGCGGCATCACGCCGCTGACCGACAACGGGGTGTCCGACTTCAAGCCCGACTGGCATCCGGACGGGACGCGCATCGCCTTCACCCGACGCGACGGCGTCGGCACGGTCTGGGTGATGAACGCCGACGGCAGCGGCGCCGCGCCGCTGATCGAGGAGGCGGAGGGCGCCGAAGCGCCGGCCTGGAACGCCGACGGGTCGGCGATCGCCTACCTGCGCAGCGGCCGCGTGGTCATCGCCGACGCCGACGGCAGCAACCGGGTCGAGGTCCCGAACCAGCTCACGGACCCGGGGTCGGTCAGCGACTTCGATCTGCGCTGATCGCGCGCGGCGCTACTGCGCGCTGGCGCGGCGCGGGGTGATCTTCAGCGCCGCGATCTTCTTGCGCAGGGTGTTGCGGTTGATGCCGAGGATGGCGGCGGCCTGCAGCTGATTGCCGCCGGTGCGCTCGAGGGTCAGCTCGATCAAGGGCCGCTCGATGCGCTCGATGATCAGGGCGTAGAGGTCGGACGGCTCGACGTCGCCGGTCTGGCGGAAGTACTCCTTCAGCTTGAGGCGGACGATCTCCTCGAGCGACATGTCGCCGTACACCGCCGGGGTCGGCTCCTGCGTCGCCAGCGCCAGGTCGCGCGGCATCAGCGTCGGGCCGGCGGCGAGCACTGCGGCGCGCACCAGGGTGTTCTCGAGCTCGCGCACGTTGCCCGGCCAGTTGTGGCGGACGAGCAGCTCGCGCGCCTCGGCCGACAGCGCGCTGATGGTGGTGCCCATCTCCTTGTTGATCTTGGCGAGGAAGAAGTTGATCAGCTCGGGGATGTCGCTGCGCCGTTCGCGCAGGGGCGGCACCTGCATGGGCACGACGTTCAGGCGGAAGAAGAGATCTTCGCGAAAGCGCTGCTGCTTGACGGCGCGGTCGAGCGACTGGTTGGTCGCGGCGATGATGCGGCAATCGACCTTGAGCACCTCACGCCCACCGAGCCGCGTGACCTCGCGCTCCTGCAGCACGCGCAGCAGCTTGGCCTGCAGCTCGAGCGGCATATCGGCGATTTCGTCGAGCAGGATCGAGCCGCCCTGGGCGAGCTCGAACTTGCCCGGGCGCTGCTCGGTGGCGCCGGTGAACGCACCCTTCTCGTGGCCGAAGAGCTCGCTTTCCAGCAGCTCGCGCGGGATGGCGGAACAATTGATCGCCAGGAACGGGCCGCTCCAGCGCGTCGAATGATAATGGATGACCTTGGCGATCAGCTCCTTGCCGGTGCCGCTCTCGCCCTGGATCAGCACGATCGCGTCGCTGTGCGCGACGCGCCCGATGGTCTTGTAGATCTCCTGCATCGCCGGGCTGTTGCCGACGATGGCGACGCCGACCTCGAAGCGCCCGCGCAGCTCGCGCTCGAGGCGGTGGAGGTCGGTGGACAGGCGCGTCATCTCGAGGGCGCGGCCGGCGACGGCGCGCACCTCGTCGATGTTGAACGGCTTGGCGATGTAGTCGTAGGCGCCGCGCTTCATCGCCTCGATGGCGTTGTCCATCGTGTTCTGCGCGGTGACGATGACGATCGGGGTGGTGACGCCGCCCTCGCGCGTCTGGGCGAGGACGCTGAGCCCGTCGAGGTCCGGCATGCGCAGGTCGACGAAGGCGAGGTCAAAGGTTTGCTCGCGCAGGCAGGTCAGCGCGTCGCGTCCGCCGTTGGCCTCGACGACGGTGTGGCCGGCGCCCTCGAGCGCCTTGACCAACACCCAGCGAACCGAGTCCTCGTCGTCCGCCACCAGGATGGTACCGTGCAGATTGTCCATTTCAGCTCGGGGCGACCGGCAGGGTCACGGTGACGACGGTGCCATGCGGTTGATTGGCGGCGGCGCGGATGATGCCGTTGTGCTCGGCGACGATCTTGTGCGAGATCGCCAATCCCAGACCGGTGCCGCGCGCCTTGGTGGTGAAGAACGGCTCGAACATCTGCGCGGCGGTATCGGCATCGGTACCGCGGCCCTGGTCGCTGATCTCGACGCGCAGGAACTTGCACGCCCGCTCCTGGCTGCGCAGGATATGGAAGTCGGTTTCCATGCGCGTGCTGATGGTGATCGTATCGCGCCCCGGCGCCGGCGGCCCGGCGCCGGCCATGGCTTCGAGCCCGTTGCGCAGGACGTTGAAGAACACCTGGCTGAGCTGCGCTTCGTCGCCGTGCACGTCGGGCAGGCTGGGATCGAAGCCGTACTGCAGGCGGACCGCGGCGCGCGTCATCTCGGCGGTCATCACGGCGACGACCTGCTGCAGGATGCGATGGATGTTGATCGGCGCCAGCCGCGGCTTGGGCGGCGCACCGAGGGTGAGGAGGTCCTCGACCAGCGCGGTGAGGCGATTCACCTCCCGCGTGATCACGGTGGTGTACTCGGTCAGCTCGTCCTGGCCGGCGATGCGCGCCTCGAGCAACTGCGCCGCGCCCTTGATACCGGCGAGCGGGTTGCGCACCTCGTGCGCCAGGCCGGCGACCATTGTGCCGAGGCGCGCCAGGCTCTCGTTGCGCCGCGCCGCTTCCTCGAGCGTCTTCTGGTAGCCGAGGTCGTGGATGACCAGCGCGGTACCGGAGACGGCATCCTCGCTATCCCAGAGCGGCAGGCAGGTGACGCGTACCGGGACGGTCTGCCGCCGGCGGATGAGGGCTTCCTCGCTGCGCGACTCGCTCTGCCCCATCTCGTGGACGCGCGCGACCATGGCCGCGATGGCCGGCGTCTCGGCGAAGACCTCGCGGCACGGCTGGCCGAGCACGCGCCGCTGCGGCAGGCCGGTCAATTCCTCTGCCGCCCCGTTGAACAGGACCACCTGTGTGTCGCGGTCCATGACCACGACCGCGTCGTTGAAGGCCGCCAACACCTCCCCCCACTGGGGTGGCGAGACGGCCGGCGCGGGGGCCAGGCGGCGAAAGGAGCGGAGGCGGGACTTCATGCCGGAGGATCGATCGTCCCGTAGCGCTTAACACACCGCGTCGGGCAGTGGAACGTGGTCCCCGCCGCACCATGCGCGCGGGCGCCGGCGCTGCGTTGACAAGGTTCGGACGCCCCTCTAGCGTCCGCCAGCCACATGATCAGCGTTCGCGACGCGCTCGACCGCGTGCTCCACGACCTGCCGCGCCTGGGTGCCGAACAGGTGCCGCTCACCGCGGCGCGCGGACGGGTGCTGATCGAGCCCATCGCCGCAGCTTATGACGTGCCGCCGTTCCGCAACTCGGCGATGGACGGCTATGCGGTGCAGAGCGCCGACCTGGCCGCCGCAGGGCCCGAGCAGCCGGTGCGCCTGCGCGTGCTGGAGACGGTCGCGGCGGGCTCGGTCGCCCGGCACGCGGTGCGGTCGGGGACGGCGACGCGCATCATGACCGGGGCCCCGGTGCCCGACGGCGCCGATGCGGTGGTCAAGGTCGAAGATACCGCGGAGGCCGGCGATGACGTCGCCGTGCGCACCGCCGTGCGCGCCGGCAACAACCTGCGCCATCCCGGTGAGGACGTGCGCCGCGGCGAGACGGTGCTCGAGCCGGGCCGCTGGCTGCGGCCCGCCGATATCGGCCTGATCGCCTCGCTCGGGGTCGCGATGGTGCGGGTCGCGCGGCGGCCGCGCGTCGCCATCCTGTCGACCGGCGACGAGCTGGTCGACGTCGGCCAGCCGCTGGGCCCCGGCCAGATCGTCAACAGCAACGCCTACACGCTCGCCGCCGCCGTCGAGGAGCTCGGCGGCGAGGCGCGGCTGACCGGCATCGTGCGCGATCGGCCCGAGCTGATCCGCGCCGCCTTCGTCGACGCGTGCACGGCCGACGTCGTGCTGTCGACCGGCGGCGTGTCGGTCGGCAACTTCGACTACGTGCGCCAGATCCTCGCCGACATCGGCTACGCGGAACGCTTCTGGAAGGTGGCGCAGAAGCCCGGCAAGCCGCTGACCTTCGGCCTGGTCGAGCGCACGCCGGTCTTCGGCCTGCCGGGCAATCCGGTCTCCTCGCTGGTCTGTTTCTACCTCTACGTGGCGCCGGCGCTGCGCCAGATGATGGGCTTGCCGAACGTGCACCTGCCGAGCGCGCAGGCGACGTTGACCGACCCGCTGCAGAAGGCCGGCGGACTGACCGAGTTTGTGCGCTGCCGCCTGGAGGGTACGCCGGACGACTATCGCGTCCGTTCGACCGGCACGCAGAGCTCCGGCGTGCTGCGCTCGCTGTCGCTCGGCGACGCGCTGATCGTCGGTCCGGCCGACGTCACCTCGCTGCCCGCCGGCGCGCGCGTGCGCGTCGTCCTGCTGGCGGCCGACGCCGCGGCGGCCGCGCCGCCGTTCTGAGCCGCGCGTGGGACGAGTTGGGCAAGGGTGGGACATCCACCGCCTGGTCGCCGGCCGGCCGCTGCGCCTCGGCGGCCTCGAGATTCCGCACGAGCGCGGCCTGCTGGGGCACTCCGACGGCGACGCGGTGCTGCACGCGGTGACCGACGCCCTGCTCGGCGCGCTGGCCGCAGGCGACATCGGGCAGCATTTCCCCGACACCGACCCGCGCTACCGCGGCGCCGACAGCGCGGTGTTGCTGGCCGCGGTGGTGCAGATGGTCGCGGCGCGGCGGCAGCGGGTCGGCAACGTCGACGTCACGGTGCTGGCCGAGCGCCCCAAGCTGGCGCCGTTCGTTCCGGCCATGCGCGCGCGCCTGGCGGCGCTGCTCGGTGTCGACGAAGCGTGCGTCAGCATCAAGGCCAAGACGATGGAAGGCCTCGGCGCGATCGGTGCGGGCGAGGCGATCGGCGCGCTGGCAGTGGTGTTGCTCGAGGCGGCGCGGCGCGGCGGGCTCACGCCGGCGGCGCCGGCACGGCGCTCGGGCAGGTGAGCGAGACCGCGTCGCCGATCACCTCGTAACCGAACGGCTGCTGGGTGACGGCATCGATCGGCGGCTGCGGCAGGAACTCGGGCGCCAGCGCGGCCAGGGTGGGCGGCAGGCGGCCGTGCCGGCGCGCGTAGGCCGTGATCGCGTCCATGATCCCCGCCACGCGTCGCGCGCAGGGATCCTGCTCATAGACGGCGACGACTTCGGCCGCGACGGGCGGCGCGGTGGCGACGTCCCCGCGCACCAGGATGGCCATCTCGGCCGCCCCGATAGTCAGCACACACAGCCCGCCGATGAGCCAGTAGAGATGGCTGGCGCCACGCGTCGGCGGCGCCTCCTCGACCACGATCGGCGGCCGGCTTTCGACCGCGGTGGTGAGGCTGTCGAGGCTGGCCTGAAACGGATCGGAACGCGGCATCTCGGGCGGCGGCGTCATCGGCAGCTCCATCGCGCGGCGCGCCCTGGCCGATCAATGCGTGACGAGCGCGGCGCCGTGGAACGGCGTGTCGGCTGCGCTGGCCGCTGGCTGGCTCGGACGCTTGATCAGCCACAGGCGATTGGTGCGCTCGACGCGCTCGTAGCTCGCTTCGTCGACCGACGAGCGGATGAGGAAGGCGCGCACCTCCGGGGCCGTCGCTTCGGCGAAGGCCTCGAGGTCCGGCGGTTTGGCGTTCGGCCGTGGCCAGGCCCATGGCGCCCCCTCGTCGGAGAGGCAGACGCTGTGCCCGTCGGCGGACATCTCCACCTCGATGCGCAGATCGCCGCTGTCGCTCGCCGTGCAGGCGAGCCCGCACGCCTCGACGATCGCCAGCTCGAGCTCCGTCGCCGCGACCTCGTCGAGCCCGCTGGCCGTGCACAGGCCGCGTACGCCGGCGCCGAGCACCGAACCCGAGGCCAACGCCTTGGGGGCGGACAACACGACGATGGTGGTCGGCCGGTGCTCGACCGGTGCGGCGGCGTGACCGGCGATCAACGTGCCGCAATTCGGGCAGCGCTCCCAGCCCGGTTGCAGCAGCGCCTGGCAGCCCGGGCACTGCTGGTGCAGCGTCCGGCCGCAGTAGGGGCAGGTGTGGAAGCGCTCGTCGACCTCGGCATTGCAGCCCGGGCAGCTGGTGATGCCATCGTCGGACTTGATCGCCTGTGCCACTTCGTCCGGCGTGGTGCGTCCGGCGCGCACCTTGTCGAGTGCCACCTGCATCAGCGTGCGGCCGCCCTGACGGCGCAGCAGGTCGCGCAGCTCGACCTCGGCGGCGCCGGCCGTGATCAGGCGCTTGGCCTCCATGGTGTTGCGGAAGATCTCGTAGACGCCGACGCGGCCGCGATAGCCGCTGTTGCGGCACTCCGAACAGCCGCGGCCGCGCTGCAGCGTCGCATCGCCGAGCGCCTTGTGCCACGACACATGCGCCCAGGCGGTCGATGGCGTCGGCTCGCCACAGCGCGGGCAGACGGCGCGCACCAGGCGCTGGGCGATGACCAGCAGCAGCGTCGACGCGATCAGCTCGCGGTCGACGCCGAGTTTGGCCAGGCGCGTGATGGCGCCGACCGAGTCGTTGGTATGCAGCGTCGACAACACCAGGTGGCCGGTCTGCGCCGCTTGGATGGCGATCTCGGCCGTCTCACGATCGCGGATCTCGCCGACCAGGATGACGTCGGGATCCTGGCGCAGGATCGAGCGCAGCGCCGCGGCGAAGGTCATACCCTGGCGTTCGTTGACCTCGGTCTGGCTGATCCCGGGCAGGCGGTATTCGATCGGGTTCTCGACCGTGACGATGTTCACGCCGGGATTGTGGATCGCCTGCAGCATGGCGTAGAGCGTGGTCGACTTGCCGCTGCCGGTCGGGCCGGTGGTGAGGATCATGCCCTCGGACTGCTGGATGCACTCCTGCACCTTGGCCAGCTCGTCGGCTTCGAAACCGATCTGATCGAGGCGCACCAGGGCGCGGGTGGCGTCGAGCAGACGGATGACCACCTTTTCGCCGTACTGGGTCGGCAGGGTCGACACCCGGCAGTCGATGCGCCGGCCGTCGACGGTGAGCGAGATGCCGCCGTCCTGCGGTACGCGGCGCTCGGCGATGTCGAGCTTGGCCATCACCTTCAGCCGGGCGACCAGCGGATTGCGCACCGAGATCGAGAGGCGGGTGGTCTCCTCGAGCAGGCCGTCGACGCGATAGCGCAGCGTCAGGCCCTCCTGGGTCGGTTCGAGATGGATGTCGCTGGCGCGCAGGCTGATGCCCTGTTCGATGAGCAGCGTGGCCATCTTGACGATCGGGCTGTTCGACGCGATCTCGACCGATGCGACGCCGCCGCTGGGCGACGCCGGCTCGCCGGCGGGGTCGGCACTCTGTCCCAGCGCGCCGTCGCTGCGCGTCAGCGCGGCGCGGATCTCGCTCAGCGTCGCGACGGCGGGCAGCACACGCAGGCCGCAGGCGAAGCCGATCTTGCGCAGCGCCTCGTGGTCGAGTGGATTGGCCATCGCCAGGAGGAGACGTCCGTTGCTCAGCGCGGCGGGCGCGGCGAGGTGCAGCTTGAGGGTGTCGGCGTCGAGCGGCTTCGGCAGCGCCGGCGCCGGCGCGCTGAGATTGGCGCGCGGCAGGCGCAGTGCCTCCTCACACAGGTCGGCGATGCTCAGCTCGTCGAGGAAGCCGCCGTCGCACGCCGCTTCGATCGCCGATACCTTGCGGCTGCGCGCGTACGCTTCGACCGCGCCGCTGCCGGGCAGGTCGAGGCGGCCGTGTTTTACGAGGAATTTCAGCAGGGCATCGTCGGCGCCACGTTCCATCATGCATCCGTAGGGTCAGCATGAGATATGCCAGGGCCCTGGCGAAGCGCCTCGTCCGTGCGGGCCACGCTGGATCCACCGACGTGCAGGCGCCCGGCGCGGGCGCTTTGGCGGACTGGTTGGAACCGCCAAACAAGTGCCGGTGACGTTGCAGAGCGGGAGGTTGCTCGCGCTGCGCGTTACTCGTCGTCGCCTGAGTCGTCGCCGCGTTCGAGCTCGTCGACCATCTCGTCGACGTCGGCGCCGCCGAGCTCGTCGCCGCCCATCTCGCTGCCCATTTTGCGCATCCAGCGGCCGACGCTCTTCGGGTCGTCGCCGTCGAGACCGGCGAGGCTGCTCGGGTCGGAGAGCGCGTCCATCCGGGCGGCCTCCGACTTGGGCATGGCGAAGCGCGACATCAGACGGTCGCCGGCGCGGCTGCCGCACTGCGGACAGAGCGGCACGGCGGCCTCGCTGGCGCGCAGGGTGAGCACCGAGTAGCGCTTGCGGCACTTGCGGCAGCGGAATTCGTAGATCGGCATGCCGCGGGTCTAGCAGATCGGCCGGCGCTTGGCGCGCGGGCGCGCCCTACTTCGGCGACTTGACCGTGAAGCCGCGCTCGTTGTGCACCAACAGCGAGCGCTTGCCGCTCAGCGTGGTGTCGAGGGTGACTTCGTGCTGCCAGAGCTGGTGGACGAAGGCCAGGGTACGTTCGGCGTACTCCGGGTGGAGATCGCGGCCGTCGTGGACGTGTTCGAGGGCGAGCGTGCGCTTGCCGCCGCTGTCGCCGTCGACGACGCGGATGATCGGCACGCTGTTCATGCCGACGCTGGCGATCAGGGTGTCGCGCACCTCGCGCCAGCCCTGTTCGTCGGCGACCTGGGTGATGACGTAGTCGTTGCCCTTGCGCTGATACTGGAACAGGTCGAGCTTGCGGATGAGATCCTCGGTGAGATGGCGGCGCAGGAACGACGTGTCGCGGTCGACCTCGCGCACGGCGAAGATCTCCGCATCGCCATCCGCGCCGGCGCGGCGATGGATGTCCTCCCAGATATTGAAGCCCAGGTGGTACGGGTTGATGCCGCCTTCGTGCGGCCGCAGGACCTGGCTGTGCGACACGATGAAGGCGAAGCTGAGATCGGGGTCGAGCTCGAGGCTTTTGAGGATGCGATAGTGCCAGTACGAGGCCCAGCCCTCGTTCATGATCTTGGTTTCGATCTGCGGGATGAAGTACTGCGACTCCTCGTGGGCGATGGTGAGGACGTCCTTCTCCCACTCGGCCAGATACGGGTTGTGGTCGCGGATGAAGAGCAGGAGATCGGGATCGGGCTCGATCGGCGTGCGGCGCAGGTCGGGCTCGACGTAGGGCTGGGCGCGGTGGACGCTCTGGAAGGGATCGACCTTCGGCGCCGCGGTTTCGAGCGCGACGCGGCGTGCATCCGTCTCGGAGCGCTTCTGCACCGCCAGGTTGCGCCGGCACTGCAGGGAGAGGGCGTGCGCGGCGTCGAGCACGGCTTCGACCCGTTCGAGGCCGATGCTCGGGTCCTCCGCATAGGCCCGCACCCGCTGCGCGTGTGATTTGAAGCTGCCGATCGTGTACTCCGCCCGGGTGCTCTTGAAGGTGAAGTTGTTCTTGAAGAAGTCGTTGTGGCCGTAGACGTGCGCGATGGTGAGGATGTGCAGGGCCAGCGAGTTGCCGCGCATCAGGTAGGCGAGGGCGGGGTCCGAGTTGATGACCATCTCGTACGGCAGGCCGGAGACGCCGTAGTCGTACAGGGTCTTCAACTTCTCGAACGACTTGCCGTAGGACCAGTGCGGGTAGTGCGACGGCATCCCGGAGTACGCCATGAAGGCGAGCATCTGGTTGTGGTCGCAGAGCTCGAACTCCTGCCGGTAGGTGTCGAGCCCGAACTCCTCCACCTTCTTGCGGATGCGGGCGTCCCACGCTTCGAGGTCGGCGATGTCGTAGTCGCGTTCCATGATGGATCAGCGGCCGGGGCAGGGTCAGGCGCTGGCGGTGGCCGTCTCGCGGTCCTTGGCCAGCAGCGCCTTGAAGCTCGGCCACACGTCTTCCTTGCGCTCGATGAGCACGGTCTGGAAGTTGTCGGCCTCGAGGCGGCGGAAGACGTTGAGCATGGAGCTTTCGTAGGAGCGTGAGCCGAGCGGCTTGATCTCGCCGTAGCCGAACAGGTTGCACACGTCGCTCAGCTCATGGGCGGCGCGCAGCGCCGTCGGGTTGTCGGTGTCGAAGTTGTCGCCGTCGGAGCAGTGGAAGGCGTACACGTTCCACAGGGTCGGGTGATAGCGCTCGGCGATGATCTCCAGCGCCTTGGTGTAGCCGGACGAGATCAACGTGCCGCCCGACTCGCCCTTGTGGAAGAACTCCTCCTCGGTCACCTCCCTGGCGTCGGTGTGGTGCGCGATGAAGACGATCTCCACGTTGCGGTATTTGGAGCGGATGAATTGGTACAGCAGGAAGAAGAAGCAGCGGGCCAGGTACTTCTTCAACGTGTCCATCGAGCCGGACGTGTCCATGATGCAGATCACCACCGCGTTGGATTCCTCCTTCACGTCGGTGACCAGGTGCTTGAAGGTCAGGTCGTCGTCGTGGAACGGAAAGCGCGGCTCGTCGCGCACGACGGCATCCTCGCTGCCGCGCGTCGCCATCATGCGCTTCACTCGGGCCCGCACGGTGCGGCGCTTGTCGAGCCGCTGGCGGATGCCGACCTGGCGATAGCCCTTGCGCTTGGCGATGCGCTCCGAGGCGATCTCGCGCAACCGTTTGCGCTCGAGGTCGGGGAGCTCGAGATCTTCGAACATCAGGTCGATGAGCTCGTCGAGGCGGACGTCGGTCTCGTAGTAGTCGACGCCCGGGCGATCGCCGGCGCGATCGGGCTTGCCCTGGCCGTCGCCCTCCTGGCGGCCGATCACCTGGCCGGGCTGCGAGTCGCCGTCGCCCGTCGCGACACCGGGCGCGCCGCTGCCGAAGATGAACCGGTACTCCTTGATGCCGCGGATCGGCACCTTGATGATGCGATCGCGGTCCTTCCCGATGATCGACTCCTCCGCGATGATGTCGGCGATGTTCTCGCGGATGGCCTGGCGCACCTTGTCGCGATGGCGCGCCCGGTCGCCGGCGGCGCGATCACTGCGCTCCGCTTCGGACGGGCTGAAGGGACGAAAGACACTATCGACCGGCGGCATGGGTCCTCATGCGCGGCGCGCGGCGGGCACCTGAAGGG
>JBOHWA010000241.1:0-2340 GCA_050735855.1 Binatia bacterium | reverse complement strand
GCCCGGCGCCCTCCACCTCGCAGGGGTGAGGGAAGCCTCGCAGGGGTGAGGGAAGCCCGCGGCGGCGCAGGACGGTGCACGCGAGGGGGTGCGCCGGAGTCACACTCACCCACCACGGGTCCATGGTCGAACTTGACCCCCCGCCACGGCGCCGGTACTGATCAGGATTGTTTGTCGTTCGAGTACGGGCGAGGAGAGCTGTGATGGACACGGATATCGGAGCGGTCAACGAGAAGGTGCAGGACGCGTCGGCGTTCGTCTACAAGCTGCGCGAGGAGATCGGCAGGGTCGTCGTCGGCCAGCGCTACATCGTCGATCGCCTGCTGATCGGCATGCTGGCCAACGGGCACATCCTACTCGAGGGGCTGCCCGGGCTGGCCAAGACGCTGTCGGTGAAGACGCTGGCGCAGGCGGTCGATGCGACGTTCCGCCGCATCCAGTTCACCCCCGATCTGCTGCCCGCCGACCTCATCGGCACGCTGATCTACAATCCGCGCGAGGGCGCCTTCACCACCCGGCGCGGTCCGATCTTCGCCAACATCATCCTCGCCGACGAGATCAACCGCGCCCCCGCCAAGGTGCAGAGCGCCCTGCTCGAGGCGATGCAGGAGCGCCAGGTCACCATCGGCGACGAGACCTTCCCGCTGCCCAACCCGTTTCTCGTCCTGGCGACGCAGAATCCGATCGAGCAGGAGGGCACCTACCCGCTGCCCGAGGCGCAGATCGATCGCTTCATGCTCAAGCTCTCGGTCGGCTACCCGAGCCGCGAGGAGGAGCGCCTGATTCTCGACCGCATGGCGGCCACCGAGACGCATATCCAGGTCAACCCGGTGACCCACGTCGCCGACATCCTGGCGGTGCGGGCGCTGGTCGACGCGGTCTACCTGGACGACAAGGTGAAGGAGTACATCATCGACCTGGTCATCGCGACGCGCGACCCGCAGGCGTTCAAGCTCGACCTGGCGCCCTTCATTCAATACGGCGCCTCGCCGCGCGCCACGCTCTACCTGACCCTGGCCGCCAAGGCGCACGCCTTCATCTCCGGCCGCGGCTACGTCACGCCGCAGGACGTCAAGTCGATCGGCGCCGACGTGCTGCGCCACCGCGTCACCATCTCCTACGAAGCCGAAGCCGAGGAGATCACCGCCGACGCCATCGTGCAGCGCATCTTCGACGGCGTGCCGGTGCCGTGATCGGAGAGAAGACTTCACCGCGGAGGCGCGGAGGCACGGAGAAGCGCGAGTCGATCTGGTGCGCTCTGCCTATCGCGCGACTGCCTTGCCAATGCCTGTGGAAAGATCTGGTTGTGACCCATCTCGAGCAGATGATCTCCGCCCCTCCGCGTCTCCGCGGTGAAGACTCGTTGCCATGTTGACGCGCGAGCAGCTGAAGGCGGTGCGCAAGATCCAGATCCGCACCAGCCACATGGTCAGCGATCTCTTCGCCGGCCAGTACCACAGCGTCTTCAAGGGGCGCGGCATGGAGTTCGCCGAGGTGCGCCTCTACCAGCCCGGCGACGAGGTGCGCAGCATCGACTGGAACGTCACCGCGCGCACCGGCGAGCCGCACGTCAAGCGCTTCACCGAGGAGCGCCAGCTCACGGTCATGCTGCTGGTCGACGCCAGCGCCTCGACCCGCTTCGGGTCGGTGCGCCAGTTCAAACAGGAGCTGGCGGCCGAGATCGCCGCCCTGGTGGCCTACTCGGCGATCAGCAACAACGACAAGGTTGGCCTGGTGATCTTCACCGACCGCATCGAGCTGGCCATCCCGCCGCGCAAGGGCAACCGGCACGTGCTGCGCGTCATCCGCGAGATCCTCAACCACGTGCCACAGGGCAGCGGCACCGACATTCCGCTGGCGCTCGACCACCTGAGCCGGGTCACGTCGCGGCGCTGCGTCGCCTTCCTGCTCTCCGACTTCCTCGCCCCCGACCTGCGCCGGCCGCTGCGCGTCGCCAACCGCCGCCACGACCTGATCGCCGTCGTGCTCGAGGACCCGCGCGAGAGCGCGCTGCCCGACGTCGGCCTGATCGCCCTGCAGGATCCCGAGTCGGGCGAGACCTTCATCGCCGACACCGCCGACCCGCGCCTGCGCGCCGAGTTCGCCCGCCGCCAGGCGGCGACGCGCGCCGAGCGCGATCGCTTCCTGCGCAGCCTGGACGTCGACGCGATCAACCTGCGTACCGACGAGCCCTACGCCAAACCCCTGCTGCGCTTCTTCCGCGCGCGCGAGAAACGGCGCTGACGATGGCGGCAGGAGTTGCCTCGAGCCACCGCGGTTCGGACCATGGCCGCCGTAAGGTAGAGGGTCCCTTCCCCCCTTGCGGGGGAAGGACAGGAT
>JBOHWA010000240.1:0-2878 GCA_050735855.1 Binatia bacterium | reverse complement strand
GCGATCGGCTGGCGCTGCGCGGCCTGATCGCGCATGCCGACGGGCGGTCCGTGCGCGACGACACGAGCGGCGCGGCGAGCGACGGCCCGCGCCTCGGCCGCGCGCTGGCCGAACGGCTGCTCGCCGGCGGCGGCGCGCAGCTGCTGCGCGAGCTCGAGCCGCAGCGATGAGCACCACGCCGGGCACGGTGTACCTGGTCGGCGCCGGCCCCGGCGCGCCGGGCCTGCTCACGCTCGACGGCCAGCGCTGCCTGCAGCGCGCCGACGTGGTCGTCTACGACTATCTCGCCAACCCGTGCCTGCTCGACCATGCGCCAGCGCAGGTGGAGCGGGTGCTGGTCGGCAAGCACGGCGGCGGCGCCCGGGTCGAGCAGACGGTGATCACCGCGCTGTTGATCGAACGGGCGCGCCGCGGCCTGCAGGTCGTGCGGTTGAAGGGCGGCGACCCGTTCGTCTTCGGCCGCGGCGGCGAAGAGGCCGAGGCGCTGGCCGAGGCGGGCGTGCCGTTCGTCGTCGTGCCCGGGGTCAGCGCGGCGGTGGCGGTGCCGGCCTACGCCGGCATCCCGCTGACGCACCGCGATCTGGCGTCGTCGTTCACCGTCCTGACCGGTTACGAATACCCCGACAAGCAGGAGCTGGCGGTGCACTGGGACGCGGTGTCGCAGCGCGGCAACACGCTGGTCTTCCTGATGACGACGCGGCAGCTGGAGGCCAACATGGCGCGTCTGCTGGCGCACGGCGTGGCGCCCGACACGCCGGCGGCGGTCATCCGCTGGGGCTCGATGGCGGAGCAGGAGACCGTGGTCGGCACGGTGGCGGACATCGCCGCGCGCGCCATGGCCCGTCACCTGCAGCCGCCGGCGGTCGCGGTCGTCGGCCAGGTCGTCGCCCTGCGCGAACGGCTGCAATGGTTCGAGCGCCGGCCGCTGTTCGGCCGGCGCATCGTGGTGACGCGGCCGCGGGCGCAGGCGGCGGGCTTCATCGACACGCTGGCGGCGGCGGGGGCCGACGTGCTCGCCTGCCCGACCATCGAGATCGTAGCGCCGCCGTCGTGGCAGCCGCTCGACGAGGCGATCGCGCGCCTCGCGTCGTACGACTGGCTGGTGCTGACCAGCGTCAACGGCGTGGCGAAGTTCTTCGAGCGCCTGGCGGCCGGGCGCCGCGACGTGCGCGCGCTGCACGGCGTGCGGCTCGCCGCGGTCGGACCGGAGACCGCCGCCGCGCTCGAGGCGCGCGGCCTGTTGGTCGACGTCGTGCCGCAGGAGTTTCGCGCCGAGGGCGTCGCCGCGGCGATGACCGCCGCCGGCATCGCCGGCGCGCGCGTCCTGTTGGCGCGCGCCGCCGAGGCGCGCGAGATCCTGCCGCGGCTGCTGCGCGAGGCGGGCGCGGCGGTGGACGAAGTGGCGAGCTACACGACGGTGCCGCCGCGCACCGACGCCAGCGAGGTGCGCGCCCGCCTCGCCGATGGCACGGTCGACCTCGTCACCTTCACCAGCTCGAGCACGGTGCGCAACTTCCTCGCCCTGGTCGGGGCCGACGCGGCGGCGCTGCTGTCGCGCACCGCCATCGGCTGCATCGGACCGATCACCGCCGACACCGCCCGGGCGGCCGGGTTGACCGTCGCCCTGCAGCCGAGCGCCTACACCATCCCCGCTTTCACGGCGGCCATCCTGGCCCACTTCGCCGCGGCTGCGCCGCGCGACGGCGCCATCGATCCCACGGAGTGACGCATGGAGTTTCCCGCCTATCGCCCCCGCCGCCTGCGGCGCACCGAGACGCTGCGCCGCATGGTGCGGCAGACGCGGCTCAGCGTCGACCAGCTCATCCTGCCGCTGTTCGTCGTGCCCGGTCGCAAGGTCGACAAGCCGGTCGGCTCGATGCCCGGCGTGTCACAGCGCTCGGTCGACGCCACCGTCGAGGAATGCCGCGCCGTCGCCGACCTCGGCATCCCGGCGGTCATCCTCTTCGGCATTCCCGAGAAGAAGGATGCCACCGGCTCGCACGCCTACCGCGACAGCGGTGTGGTACCGCAGGCGGTGCGCGCGATCAAGGCCGCGCTGCCCGATCTGGTGGTGATCACCGACGTCTGCCTGTGCGAATACACCGACCACGGCCACTGCGGCGTGCTGGTGGACGGCGCGGTCGACAACGATGCCACCATCGACCTGCTTGCCAAGGAGGCGCTGGCGCATGCGCGCGCCGGGGCCGACATCGTGGCGCCGTCGGACATGATGGACGGCCGCGTCAACGCCATCCGCGAGGGGCTCGACGAGGAGGGCTTCGACCAGGTGCCGATCATGGCCTACGCGGCCAAGTTCGCCTCCGGCTTCTACGGGCCGTTCCGCGAGGCGGCGGAATCGACGCCGCAGTTCGGCGACCGGCGCGGCTACCAGATGGATCCGCCCAACGCCGACGAGGCGCTGCGCGAGGTCGAGATGGACATCAACGAAGGCGCCGACATCGTCATGGTCAAGCCGGCGCTCGCCTACCTCGACCTGATCTGGCGCGTGAAGGAGAGCTTCGGCTACCCGGTCGCCGCCTACCAGGTGAGCGGCGAGTACTCGATGATCAAGGCCGCGGCGCAACAGGGCTGGCTCGACGAGGAGCGCATCATGATGGAGACCCTGATCGCCATCCGCCGGGCCGGCGCCGACATGATCCTGACCTACTTCGCCAAGGACGCGGCGCGCCTGCTGCGCTAGCGCCGGGGGGGGGGCGAGGCTCCTGCCGAGCCGCGTGGCTGCCAAGCGAAGAGGCTCGGCGGGGCCGCGCCCGCCCGACGGCGGCGCGTAGTGGGTCAGTTTGAATCCGGCGCACACCCTCGTGTACCGCTTCTCGGCACCGTCCTGCGCCACCGCGGGCTTGCCTCACTGCCAGCG
>JBOHWA010000239.1:0-4107 GCA_050735855.1 Binatia bacterium | reverse complement strand
GCCGGCGCCGCCGCAGGTCTTGCAGGGATCGCGCAGCGTGCTGCCCTGGCCCTGACACTGGCCGCAGGTCTTGGCGATGCTGAACAGCCCCTGCTGGAAGCGCAGCTGGCCGCTGCCGCGGCAGGCGCTGCAGGTTTCGCGGCCGGTGCCGTCCTGCGAGCCGCTGCCCTTGCAGTCCTCGCACGGCGCCAGGCGCGGGATGCGCAACGTCTGCTCGGCGCCAAAGACCGCTTCCTCGAACGAGATCTCGAGATCGTAGCGCAGGTCGTCGCCGCGCCGGTTGCGGCCGCGCCCGCGCCGGCCGCCGCCGCCGAAGAAGTCGCCGAACAGGTCGCCGACGATGTCCTCGAAGCCCGACGGGTCGAACCCACCGAAGCCGCCGCCCTGTTCGAAGGCGGCATGTCCGAAGCGATCGTACTGGGCGCGGCGGTCGGCGTCGCCGATCGCCTGGTAGGCCTCCGAGGCCTCCTTGAAACGCGCCTCGGCCGCCGCGTCGCCCGGATTGCGATCGGGATGGCACTTGAGCGCGATCTTGCGATAGCTCTTCTTGATCTCCTCCAGGCTGGCGCTGCGGCTCACCTCAAGGACTTCGTAGTAATCGCGCTTGGACGCCACACCTGCTCCGGCGGCGAGAGTACAAAAGCCCTCCCCCGCAGTCGAGGGAGGGCTTCTGCTTTCTCGCGGTTGATCGCGGTTGCGATGCTACCGACTATTCCTTGACCTCTTCGAAGTCGGCATCGACGACATCGTCGCGCCGCGCGCCGCCGCCAGCGGCGCCCGCGCCATCGCCGCCCGGCGAGGCATTGTCGCCCTCGCCGCCGCTGCGCGCCGCCTTGGAGTACATGGCTTCGGCGAGCTTGTGCTGGGCCTGGGTGAGCTGATCGAACGCCGCCTTCATGGTCGCGGCGTCCTCGCCCTCGAGCGCGGTCTTGGCCTGCTTGAGCGCATCCTCGATGGCCGACTTGGCCGCCTCGTCGATGGCTGCGCCGTGCTCGGCGAGGTTCTTCTCGGTGGTGTAGACCAGCCCGTCGAGCTGGTTGCGCGCCTCGACCGACTCGCGCTTCTTCTTGTCCTCGTCGGCGTGCAGCTCGGCGTCCTTCACCATCTGCTTGATCTCGGCTTCGGACAGGCCGCTCGAGGCGGTGATGCGGATCGACTGCTCCTTGCCGGTGCCGAGATCCTTGGCGTGGACGTGGACGATGCCGTTGGCGTCGATGTCGAACGACACCTCGACCTGCGGCATGCCGCGCGGCGCCGGCGGGATGCCGACCAGGTCGAACTGGCCGAGCAGCTTGTTGTCGGCGGCCATCTCGCGCTCGCCCTGGAAGACGCGGATGGTGACCGCCTGCTGGTTGTCGGCGGCGGTGGAGAACGTCTGGCTCTTCTTGCTCGGGATGGTGGTGTTCTTCTCGATCAGCTTGGTGAACACGCCGCCCAGCGTCTCGATGCCGAGCGACAAAGGGGTCACGTCGAGCAGCAGGACGTCCTTCACCTCGCCCTTCAGCACGCCGCCCTGGATGGCGGCGCCGATGGCGACGACCTCGTCCGGGTTGACGCCCTTGTTGGGCTCCTTGCCGAAGACCTTCTTGACGCGCGCCTGGACCGCCGGCATGCGGGTCATGCCGCCGACCAGGATGACCTCGTCGATCTGACTGGCGCTCAGGCCGGCGTCCTTCAGCGCGGTGAGGCACGGGCCATCGAGGCGATCGAGGAGCGCACCGCAGAGCGCCTCGAGCTTGGCGCGGGTGAGCTTCATGGTCAGGTGCTTGGGGCCGCTCTGATCGGCGGTGATGAACGGCAGGTTGATGTCGGTCTCGGCCGCCGTCGACAGCTCCATCTTGGCGCGCTCCGCCGCTTCCTTCAGGCGCTGCAGGGCCATGCGGTCCGAGCGCAGGTCGATGCCCTGGTCCTTCTTGAACTCGTCGGCCAGGTAGTCGATGACGCGCTGGTCGAAGTCCTCGCCGCCGAGGAAGGTGTCGCCGTTGGTCGACTTGACCTCGAAGACGCCGTCGCCGAGCTCGAGGATGGAGACGTCGAAAGTGCCGCCGCCAAGGTCGAAGACGACGATCTTCTCGTCCTTCTTCTTGTCGAGCCCGTAGGCCAGCGCGGCCGCGGTCGGCTCATTGATGATGCGCAGGACGTTGAGGCCGGCGATGCGGCCGGCGTCCTTGGTGGCCTGGCGCTGGCTGTCATTGAAGTACGCCGGCACGGTGATGACCGCCTCGGTGACCTTCTCGCCCAGGTAGTCCTCGGCGGTCTGCTTCATCTTGCCGACGATGATCGCCGAGATCTCCTGCGCGCTGTACTTCTTGCCGCGGCTCTCCACCCAGGCGTCGCCGTTCTCGGCCTTGACAATGTGGTAGGGCGAGATCTTCGCCGCCTTCTGGACTTCGGCGTCCTCGAACTTGCGGCCGATGAGGCGCTTGACCGCAAACACCGTGTTTTCGGGGTTGGTGATGGCCTGGCGACGGGCGATCTGCCCGACCAGACGCTCGCCGTTCTCAGGAAAGGCGACGACCGATGGTGTCGTGCGGCTGCCTTCGGAATTGGGGATGACCTTCGGTTCGCCCCCTTCCATGACCGCGACGCAAGAATTGGTCGTGCCCAGATCGATACCGATTACTTTTGCCATGTTCGCGTCTCTCCTTGGCGTTGGACGCGAGGCATCTCGTCCAACGGCATGCGGGAGTTAATCATCGTTTTATGGGGTTTCAACCGGCGGTTTGGTCGAAACGCTGACCTTCGCGGCGCGGATCAGGCGGCCGTTCAATTCGTAGCCGGGCTCGAACTGTTGGACGACCTGGTTGGCCGGCAGGGTCGCGTTCGGCATCTGGGCCACCGCCTCGTGGCGGCTGGGATCGAAGGGCCCGCTGGCCTCGATGCGCTTGACCCCGTGGCGCTCGAGCACGTCGAGGGCGCTCTTGAGCACCAGGCGGACCCCCTCGGCCAGCGACTTGCCGTCACTGCTGGCTGGGGCATGGTCGATGGCGCGCTCGAGGTTGTCGATCACCGGCAGCAGGTCGCGCACCAGCGCCTCGGTGGCGTAACGCAGCGCCTCACCCTTCTCGCGCTGCATACGGCGCTTGAAGTTCTCCAGCTCGGCGCGCTCACGCAGGTACTGATCGCGGTGGCGCTCGACCTCCTCGGCACTGGCCTGCAGCGCCTGGGTGAGGCGTTCGACAGCCTGTTCGGCGGTTTCGTCGGTGCCCGGTTGGTCCTCAATCGGAGCACTGGAGACACCTGAACCGTAGTGGTCGTCTTCGACTGTCATGCGGGGCGCTGGAACCTTTCGTTCGGGGGGACTGCGGGAAAAGCGCTGGCAACCTAATGCCGCGACCTCCCTTGTCAAGCAAAGTAGCCGGTGTTTAGCTCATCCGGTGCCGCAGTCGCAGAGCAGCCTCGCCATCGTCCTGCGCTGGCGGGCCTACGGCGAGAGCGACAAGATCGCCACCTTGCTGACCGAGGAGTTCGGCAAGCTGACCGGCATCGGCAAGGGGGCGAAGAACTCGCGCCGCCGCTTCGCCAACTCGCTCGAGCCGCTGGCGCGGGTGCGGGTGCACTTCCGGCGCCGGCCGCAGGCCAGCCTGGCGTTTCTGGAGAGCTGCGAGCTGCTCAGCTCGACCGGTGCCCTGAGCGATCCGGCGCGCTTCGCCTATGGCTGCTATCTCGCCGAGCTGGCCGAACAACTCACCATCGAGGACGACCCGGTCCCCGCCCTCTACGCCCTGCTCGAGGAGGCGCTCTGCACCATTGAAGCGGGCCCGGCGACGACCTCCTTCCTGCGCGCCTTCGAGCTGCAACTGCTCGAGCGCGCCGGCTTCGAGCCGCAGATCGACCGCTGCGCGCGCTGCGCCCGCGGCTGGGAGGAGGGGGCGACGGTGTTCCTCAGCGTCAGCCACGGCACGCTGCGCTGCGCGGCGTGCCGCGGCCAGGACGACGCGGCGGTCGAGATCGCCGCCGCCGTCCTGCCCCATCTGGCCGAGCTCAAACAACTGCCGCTCGCCGCCTGCCGCCCGCGCACCCTCGGCCCACTCGCCAGCGACGCCGCCCAGCTCACCGGTCGCCTGCTGGCGCTCCACCTCGCCCGCCCGCTGCGATCGGTGAAGA
>JBOHWA010000238.1:0-5283 GCA_050735855.1 Binatia bacterium | reverse complement strand
CTCCTCGGGTTCCAAGCAGCGCCCAACCCCCGGCTCGCGAACCGGGCGGAGATCGCCGCGCCAGGGGAAGAACGCTCATCGCCGGGAGCGCGGGCGGCTCGCCCGCTCTTTGGAGGGTGGGGCGGGGCAGCCGTCGCACAGCAGTTCATCTACCGCAATCAAATTGATCGCGCTCGATCCGAGCCCGAGCCCGAGCCCGAGCCCTTGCCCTTGCCCTTGCCCTGAATGAAACGGTTCAGACTCGACCGCCCCGCGCGAAACCGCGGATATCGGTTGAGCATCTCCCCTCCGTAGGAGCTACGATGCCCGCCATGCCCGACACCTCCGTCGCCGCCACAGCGCGCCTGCCCTGGCCCAAGATCGTCGGCGGCGCCGCGGCGCTGATCGCGGTGCTGCTGCTGGCGCGCGCAGGCGGCGCCTACCTGCCGCAGTTCGCCGCCTGGGTCGACGGCCTCGGCGCCTGGGGCCCGCTGGTGTTCATCGTCGGCTATGCGATCGCCGTCGTCGCTTTTCTGCCCGGCTCCGTCCTGACCCTCGCCGCCGGCGCCATCTTCGGCCTCGGCTGGGGGGTCGCCTACGCCTTCACCGCTGCGGTGCTCGGCTCGTCGGCGGCCTTCCTGGTGTCGCGCTACGTCGCCCGCGGCGCCATCGAGCGTCGCATCGCCGGCAACGCGCGTTTCGCCGCCATCGACCGCGCCATCGGCGCGCAGGGGCGTCGCATCGTCTTCCTGCTTCGCCTGTCGCCCGCCTTTCCGTTCAGCCTGCTCAACTACGCGCTCGGCCTGACCCGGGTGCGCTTCGCCGACTACCTGGTGGCGTCGATCGGCATGCTGCCCGGCACGCTGCTCTTTGTGTACTACGGCAAGCTCGCCGGCGACGTCGCCGCCCTCGCCGGTGGCGCCGCGGTGCAGAAAGACGCCGGCTACTACGCCGTGCTCGGCCTCGGCCTGGTCGCGACGGTGGTGGTGACGGCGGTGGTGACACGCACGGCGCGCACGGCGCTGAAGCAAGCGACCGAGGGTGGTTGATAGGAAGGATCGTCACCACAGAGAACGCTGAGGACACAGAGGAAGGCCAAGAAAAGGACGTGTAGCGCGGAGGCGGAGCGACCACAGAAGAGGCACAACTCGTCTCCGCGTCGTCCGCGTCTCCGCGGTGAGCATCTTTCACTTCTTCGCGTTTCTCTGTGCCCTCTGTGGTAGAAACTCGCCGCGCCGTTCGCCATAACCCCCGCATGAGCGACATCGCGATCCACGGTGAGTGTGCGGCGCGCTTCAAGCCGGTGCGCGAGGCGTTTGCAGAGGGGTTCCGCAGCCGCGACGAGGTCGGCGCCGCGCTCGCCCTCGTGCACGATGGCGAGCTGGTCGTCGACCTGTGGGCCGGTCATGCCGATCAGGCGCGCACGCGGCCGTGGCAGCGCGACACGATCGTCAACATCTACTCCTGCACCAAGGCGATGGTGGCACTCTGCGCCCACCAGCTGATCGAGCGCGGCCGCCTCGACCTCGACGCCCCGGTGGCCGAGTACTGGCCGGAGTTCGCGCAGGCGGGCAAGTCGCGCCTGCCGGTGCGCTGGCTGCTCAGCCATCGCTCCGGCCTGGCGGCGGTCAAGCCGCTGCTGCCGCTCGAGGCGCTGTACGACTGGAACGCGATGTGCGCCGCGCTGGCGGCGCAGGAGCCCTGGTGGGAGCCCGGCAGCGCGCACGGCTACCACGCGGTGACCTTCGGCTGGTTGGTCGGCGAGGTCGTGCGGCGCATCGACGGGCGCAGCCTCGGCACCTATTTCCGCGACGAGATCGCCCGCCCGCTCGGGCTCGACCTGCACATCGGCCTGGCCGAAGCGGAGCACGGGCGCGTCGCCGAGATGAGCGAGATCCCGCAGGGCGCCGCCGACCCCAACACCATCGGCCTGGCCGAGGTGATCTTCGCCGATCCCGAGGGCCTGGCGGCGCGCGCCTTCGTCAACCCGCCGTCGATGGCGCTCGGGGTCAACAACGCCGCCTGGCGCAGCGCCGAGATCCCCGGCGCCAACGGGCACGGCAGCGCGCGCGACCTGGCGCGCGTCTATGGCGCGCTGGCGCGCGGCGGCGACCTCGACGGCGTGCACGTGCTCGACCGGGCCGGCATCGCGCGCTGCGCCACCGAGCAGTCCGCCGGCCCCGACCTGGTCTTGCAGGTCCCGACCCGCTTCGGCCTCGGCGTCATGCTCACGCAGGCACGGCCCGATGCCCGCTTCGGTCCCAACCCCGGCGCCTTTGGCCACCCCGGCGCCGGCGGCCACCTCGGCTTCGCCGACCCCGCCGCCCGCATCGGCTTCGGCTACGTCGTCAACCGCATGGGCCCCCACATCCTGCTCGACCCGCGCGCCACCGCTTTGATCGAGGCCACCTACGCGTGAGCCGCCGTCCGCCATCCGCCACACGCTGCACAAGAGGTACAGATGATTGAACTCTACACGTCCCCGACGCCGAACGGTTGGAAGGCCTCGATCGCGCTCGAAGAGATGGGCCTCGAGTACCAGGTCCACCCGATCGCGTTGAACACGCTCGAGCAGAAGCAGGACTGGTATGTGAAGCTCAACCCCAACGGCCGCATCCCGACCATCGTCGACAAGGACAACGGCGACTTCGCCGTCTTCGAATCGGGCGCGATCCTCATCTACCTGGCGGAGAAGACCGGGCAGTTCATGCCCAGCGACGTCAAGGGTCGCTCGCGCGTCATTCAGTGGCTCATGTTCCAGATGGGCGGCATCGGCCCGATGATGGGGCAGGCGAACGTCTTCTTCCGCTACGCGCCGGAGAAGATTCCGTTCGCCATCGAGCGCTACCAGCGCGAGAGCCGCCGCCTGTTCGAGGTGCTCGACACCCAGCTCGCCGCGCACGAGTACCTGGCCGGCGACTACTCGATCGCCGACATCGCCAACTGGAGCTGGGTGCACACGCACACCTGGTCGGGCGTCGAGACCGAGGGGCTCCCCAACCTGCAACGCTGGCAGCACGCCATCGCCGAGCGGCCGGCCGTCAAGCGCGGCCGCGAAGTGCCGCAGGGCATGGATCTGACCAAGGACGCCAGCAGGTTTGTCGAGGGCGCGCGCAAGATGCTGGCGTGAGGGCGGCGGGCTGCGAACGCCCGGCGCTCATGCGCGGCCCGCTTCGGGCCGTCGCATGGAGCGGCTTGTTCGGCCCGTCAGAAGGGCCACCATGCTCTCACTCGCCAACCAAGAGCGCGGTCGATCATGATGAGGAGGTAGTGGTCTCCTTCTGCAAGCTTCGCGCGGGCGCTCCGGTAGCGTTCCCTCATTGATGTATCCCGGCCGTACGCTCGCTTGATGAGCCCTGCAACCTTGTCCTCAAACTCCGCATCCGTAGTCTGCGCTTCGAAGGCCGCGGCCAGTTCCTGGTCCGGCTTGAAGTCAGGATCAGACTCCGACCAGCTGAGCATACGCCTTTCAGGGTCGGACAGGACGATGCCATCGCGCGAGGCCTACTCGACGGCCCGCTCGACAATGAACCGTTTGGCGTCGGTTTGAGTCGCAAACTCACTCACGGGTTTCCCAGGCTAGGCGCCGACACCACAGCCGAACGCGGCCGTTGAGCCGCCGGCGCAGGATGCTCGCGGAGAGCGGGCCAGCTCAAGCCGGTCGACTCCAACGGCATGTTAGGCGCGCTCATACGAAGGTGGCGAGGACCCCGACAGCGATGAGCCAGTATCCGAGTCGGTACATATTGCCCATTAAGGGGCCCATGTGGCTCGCACCAAAGGTAATCCATTTCCGCCGGCGGAGGACGGAAGCCTTTGCGGCGAGGAAGAGCGTGAATCCGATGACGCTGACCCCGAAGGCGAATGGATGTGGCACCTCCCCGCGTGAGATGTTGATCAACGCGAGGACGGTAAGAGCCACGATACCGAGCGTCGTCACGCCCTTGCCGAACCAAGTGAACTCGTTCTCTTTCATGATCGGGATGCTCCTTCGAATGTCCCAGGACGCACGCGAGCGGTGCCGCGCGGGCCGCAGGCCCGCGTCGTCTGCAGCGCGTTAGTTGGAAAGACCCGACTCAACCGTGCCGCATAGATCCGTCAGTCGCTCCAACGCTGCCTGGTCACCCCTGAGGAGCGCGGAGAAAGCAGGCCTGCGAAGAAACTGAAAGGCGCGCAAGCGATGGTGACCGTCTGAGATGCAGTAGCCGCACCTCTTGCGAATGTCCTCCTCAGCGAGAATCGTGACCGGCGGAGCGACGCTGCCTAAGCGGAGTTCGGACACGAGCTTCGCGATGTTGAGGGGGTGAATGGGATTGTCCTCCCTCGTCGAATGGTTGTCGGTACGGGCCGACCAACTGTCGGCGAGTTCAAAGGACGCAAGGTCCGGGCTTCGGAGCGCAGCCTCGATGTCTGCGTCACCGATATAGGCGTATGTGCACACTTTGATGCGCGGATACTCCCAGCGTTCAAGCGCGTCGAAAGTGACCGCCAGGACCTGTGGCTGCGAAGGCATAGTGCTTTCTAACGCTGGCGCTCAGCCGCGCGGGCCACAACGCGCCGATGCCCGTTTCCGAGAAGCGACGCGGCCCGCGTCGGCGGCAGCGGCTTGTTAGGCGTCATTGCGAGTTTCCCTGATTCGAGTTGGCGGAAAGCGCGAACGCGTCGGACTGCGATCGAACGCATGACCGAATATGCGAGACGAACGCTTCCTCATCCGGTGCGCGAGTCCAAATCCCGAAACCGGTAGAAAGAACCACGGGGAACCAGCCGGCCATCTCTGTCTGAGGCCACGCGCAGGCAAAATCGGGGAGGTGGCGACCAAGAAACCCGAAGTAGAGGCCGCGATCGCGTTCGCAGAAGGCGGGGAACAAGCCCAGCGTAAGAAACGGCAGAAGAACGTCATCTCCATCGCAACGGATGCGCGGCGGCATGACTGGATTGACCAACACTGTAGGAGTCGGGTTCATCCCGTCCGAATACGCCACGCTAGCGAACAGATCGGATTTCGAAAGGCTCGCGATGATGTGCTCCGCGTTCGATGTGCGAAACTCCAACACGTCCGACGGTGCCAACGATTTCCACCGCGACAATTCCGGCGGAATTGGGTCGGTCAGTTCCGGGCGGCGAACTCGGATATTCAGAGCAGAGATGTCCGTCGACATCGAAGGCGCGACGGCGACCCCTGTCGCGGCGAAAGGCTCGTGGAACGCCGAACAGCCAGCGAGCCACAAGAACCCCAGCAATGCCGTCCAGCTCAGCCGCACAGACTGTCGCCTAACGCCAGCGGTCAGCCGCGCGGGCCGC
>JBOHWA010000237.1:0-5037 GCA_050735855.1 Binatia bacterium | reverse complement strand
CGAGGTAGTCCAGCAACGCCTTCACGGGCACCCGGGTCCCAACGAAGACGGGAGTTCCACCGAGAATTTCGGGGTCGATGTGAACAACGCTGTCCTTCATGCTGGTCAGACTACCACCACCCGTTGGACGAGCCTAACTACATTTATACGGACTAACGATTTCGGCGATCCACGCCTGGCGTTCGCGGCGTATTGGAAGTCGGGACGGGCGCACGATAGTCGCGAATCGGCTGCTGGTCCAGCGACTTGTGCGGCGCGACTGCAGGTGGCGTCGCGGTGCGTTGGGCCGCGTGGGGTGGCGGCATAACGGGCGAAAGGGCGAGGCGATCGATCGGCATCGTGTCCTCCGAAGGTGGTCAGCGGAAGTCGTGCGACTTGGGCAGCGCCGGCGCCTCGTCCTCTTCCGGCGTGACGCGCATGCGGTAACCGGAACCGGACTGGGTGATGGTCTGCTGCGGCAGCGCCAGCGGCGTGAAGCGGCGGGCGCGGATATGGATGACGCCGTCCTGGATCTGCAGCGGGCCTTCGACCATGAGCAACGACGCGGTGTGGATGACGGCGCGGTGGCGCTGGAACATGTCGGGCGTGACGACGGCGTTGGCGAGGCCGGTCTCGTCCTCGAGGGTGAGAAAGCAGAAGCCCTTGGCGCTGCCCGGACGCTGGCGGACGATGACCAACCCGGCGGCTTTCGCCCAACTGCCATCGCGCTGCCGGGCGAGATCGCGCGCCGGGATGACGCCCTGCACATCCATCTCGGCGCGCAGGTACTTCATCAGATGGGGGCCGGCCGTGAGGCCGCTCCCCTTGTAATCGGCCAGGGTGCGCTCCTGCAGCGACATCGGTGGCAGTGGCGACGCCTCCGATCGCTTCACCCTGCCTGGTTCACGGCGGGTGGGGGCACCCGAGAACAGCGGATCGCGCGACACGGCGGCGGCCTGCCAGAGGGCTTCGCGGCGCGTGATGCCGAAGGGGGCGAAGGCACCGACATGGGCGAGTGCCTGCAACTCGTCGTCGCGCAGCGCGGCGCGCACGGCGACGTCGTCGACCGACACGAACGCCGCCTCGGTGCGGACGATCTCGATCCGTGCCGCCACTTCCTCGCGCAGGCCGGTGACGTACCGCAACCCGAGGCGCAGCGCGTGGGGCAGGCCGCCGGCGTGGCCGGCACCCGACCCGGCCTGCGCGCCATCCTCGCCAACGCCAGACGCCGAACGCACAACGCCCGACGGCTCCAGCGTGCAGCGCACGCTGGAGCGCGTCACATCCACCGGCCGCACCCGCAGCCCGTGCCGTTGCGCGTCCTTCACCAACGTCGCCGGGTGGTAGAAGCCCATCGGCCAGTTGTTGAGCAGAGCGCAGGTGAAGGCGGCGAGGTGATGGGCGCGCAGATACGCCGAGGCGTAGGCGAGCAGCGCGAAGCTGGCGGCGTGCGATTCGGGGAAGCCGTAGAGGGCGAACGAGGTGATGCTCTGCACGATGCTGTCCTGCACCGCGCCGGTGATGCCCTTGGCGGTCATGCCGCTGCGCAGGCGCGTCTCGATCTCGCGCATGCGCGCCTGCGAGCGCTTGAAGCCCATGGCGCGGCGCAGCTCCTCGGCCTCGCCGCCGGTGAAGTTCGCCACCGTCATCGCCATGCGCAGCAGCTGCTCCTGGAAGAGCGGCACGCCGAGCGTGCGCTTCAGGATGGGCTCGAGCTCGGGGTGCGCATAGGTCACCGGGGCGCGGCCGCGGCGGCGGTCGAGGAACGGGTGCACCATCTGGCCGACGATCGGGCCGGGGCGGATGATCGCCACCTCGACGACCAGGTCGTAGAAGTGCTCGGGCTTGAGGCGCGGCAGCGTCGCCATCTGGGCGCGGCTCTCGACCTGGAAGACGCCGATGGTGTCGGCGCGCTGCAGCATGGCATAGGTGGCCGGGTCGTCGGCCGGCAGGTGCGCGAGGTCGACCTCGACACCCTCGTGCGCGCGGATCAACGGAATGGTCTCCTCCAAGACGGCCATCATGCCGAGGCCGAGCAGGTCGACCTTGATGATGCCGAGGTCGGCGCAGTCGTCCTTGTCCCACTGCACGACGACCCGCCCTGCCATTGCCGCCGGCTCGAGCGGCACCACCTCGTCGAGGCGCCCGGCCGCGATGACCATGCCGCCGGAGTGCTGGCCGAGATGGCGCGGCAGGTTCTGGATGCGCGCCACCAGGTCGACCAGCAGGCGGACGCGCGGCGCGGCGGGGTCGACGCCGCCGGTCCTCAACTGCACCGCCAGCTCGTCGAGATCGTCGCGGAACTCGAAGCGGCGCAGCAGCTTCGACAGCTTGTCGACCTGCGCCTCGGCGAAGCCGAGGGTCTTGCCGACCTCGCGCACGGCGCTGCGCGTGCGGTAGGTGATGACGTTGGCGGTCATCGCCGCGCCGCGCGGACCGTAGCGCCGGTAGACGTATTGAATGACCTTCTCGCGCTGATCGCCGCTCGGCAGGTCGATGTCGATGTCCGGCCACTCGCCGCGCTCGGGCGAGAGGAAGCGCTCGAACAGCAGCTCCATGCCGATCGGGTCGACGGCGGTGATGCCGAGCGCGTAACAGACCGCCGAGTTGGCCGCCGAGCCGCGCCCCTGGGCGAGAATGTTCGCCGCGCGGCAGTAGCGCACGATGTCCCAGACGATGAGGAAGTAGCCGGCGAGCGCGAGCTGGCCGATGACGGCGAGCTCGTGCTCGAGCTGCTGTCGCACGCGCGGCGTGATCGCGCCGTAGCGCTGGCGCGCCCCGGCATAGGTCAGCTCGCGCAGCTGGCCGTCCGGCGTTCCGCCCGCCGGCAGCGGATAGTCGGGGAAGCGGTAGCCGAGGTCGGCGAGGGTGAACTCGCACTGCTCGGCGATGCGGCGCGTGGTGGCCAGCGCCTGCGGCTGATCACGGAACAGCGCCGCCATGGCGCGCGCCGACTTGAGGTGGCGCTCGGCGTTGGCGAGCAGGCGGCGGCCGGCCAGGTCGAGCGTCGTCTTCTCGCGCAGGCAGGTGAGCACGTCGAGCAGCGGCCGCCCGTCGCGCGCCGCGTGGCGCACGTCGTTGCTGACCGTCAGCGGGATGCCGTGCTGCGCGGCGACCGCGGCGAGTTGGCGGTTGAGGCGCTCCTCGGCGGGGTCCAGATGACGTTGGAGATCCAGGTAGAGCCGGTCGGGGAAGAGACGCTGCAGCCTGGTGACGGCGGACGCGAGATCGGAGCGCAGGCCCGCGGCGAGCGGGCCATCCGCACCGCCGGCGAGGCAGATGAGCCCGTCGGTGTGGCCGTCGAGGTCGTCCCAGGTCGCCACGGCTTCGCCTTTGGCGGCACGCAGCTTGGTGGCGGTGAGCAGGCGGCAGAGGTTGCGGTAGCCGGCGCGGCTGGCGACGAGGAGATAGAGCTCGTCGGGCGATCGGCGTTTCGCGTTGGGCGTTTCGGAGAGAGAGAGCGCACAGCCGACGATGGCGCGCAGACCGGCTTTCGTCGCCGCCTGGTGAAAGCGCGGGGCGCCGTAAACACCGTCGCGATCACCGACCGCGAGCGTGTCGTAACCAAGCGCCGCGGCGCGCGCGACGAGGTCTTCCGGCAGGGAGGCGCCGGAGAGAAAACTGAAGGCGCTGCAGGCGCGAAGCTCGACATAGTCGGGCATGAAGATTTCACCGCGGAGACGCGGAGGCACGGAGGCCTCGGTACTGATTCACCAAGCGCCGGATACCCGCGTGCAACACCGGGACATTGAAGTTGATCAGGAGTCCAACCTGGCGATTGGTCAACCGCAGATAGGTCAGCAACTGAGCTTGATGAATGGCGAGAATCTTCTCGATTGCTTTGAGTTCAACTACGACGCATTCCTCGACCATGAAGTCGATGCGGAGCTCAGTGCCGACCATCCGCTCCTTGTAAATGATGGGGACCGGCCGTTGGGATTCATATCGTAGCCCGCACAACTCCAGTTCGACGGCCAGACACTCCCCATAGACGCTTTCCAGCAGGCCGGGGCCCAAGGCTCGATGAACCTCGATCGCAGCCCCAATGATTCTCTCCGTCACCTGATTCTCGATCATCTCCGCTCCTCCGCGTCTCCGCGGTGAAAATCTCTTTCAGTCGTACACGCCATCGGCGAACCAGCGCTGGTCGGTGCGGTCGAAGAAGAGACGGTAGACCACGCCGTCGCTCAGTTGGGCGTCGTAGTAGTCGCGGTGCAGGACGTCGGGGCGCCACCATTCGGCGTGCAGGCGCCAGGGGCCGGCGAGGGTGACGATGCGGCCGCTGCAGACGTAGGGGGCCGGCGCCTCATGCACCGCGTCGGCAGGGCGGACGAAGTCGGGGCGGTCGCGCTGGCAGAACACCTCCAGGGCGATCGGCGGGCGCAGGGCGCGGATGGCGATGGGGGCGGGATCATTCGCCGTCGGCGAGGAGGACGACACCGAACGCGACGCGCCGGACGAGAACTCGTGCAGCGCGTACGTCTCCGGACGATATGAATCCGCCACCCCCGGCGCGCCCAATCGGTCGGCGCCGCACAGCGCGGTCAGGCGGGCCAGGGTGACGGCGAGTTGGGCGGGGGCGGGGCCGTTGGGGCGGAAGAGGTCGAGCTGGGCGGGGCGCAGGCGTTCGGGGACAGCGGCGAGGCGGACGCTCTCGACCGCGGCCGCCGGCGGGTGGGCTTCGAGGTGCAAACGGACGAGAGTGAGCAGCGGCTTGATCTCGTTGCTCGGCGCGGCGACGGCGACGGTGCGCGCGTCGCGGCCGCGCGTCGCCAGGCCGAGCGTCAGACGCAGGTCGCCGCAGATCAGGCCGCGCAGCGCCAGGCGCGCGGTGAGCCGGTCGAGCAGGCCGCGCACGACGAAGAGAAACGGCTCGAGATTGTCGACGCCGTAGTCGAGCTCGGCGCTCTCCTCGAAGCACAGCGGCAGCGGGCGCGGCGCCAGCGGATGGACGTCCTCGCCGCGCGCCCGGCGCGCCAGCGCGGCGCCGGCGGGACCGAGCCGCGTCGCCACCGCGCTGGCCGGCAACGCCGCCAGATCGCCGAGCGTGCGCAGGCC
>JBOHWA010000236.1:0-1880 GCA_050735855.1 Binatia bacterium | reverse complement strand
CCGCACGGTGTACCGCGCGCCGGCAAACAAGTTCGTCGCAGATTTCATCGGCGAGACCAACTGGCTGCCCGGCACGGTCGCGGCGGTGAATGGCGATGGCGTCGAGGTCGAGACGACGGCGGGACATTTTGTGGTGGCGAGCACCGGCGCCGCACTCACCCGCGGCATGCGTGTGGCGCTGGGCTTCCGCCCCGAGGCTGTCGTGATCGCCACCGCCGCGGTCAATTGCCTGCGCACGCGCATCGCCCACGTGACTTATCTCGGCGAGTTCGAACAGTACCGGCTGGAACTGTCCGACGGTGTGAGCCTCAAGGCGTTCGAGCAGAATCCCCGCGAAATCCGCCAATTGGGGGCGGCGCTCGAAGTGCATGTCCGCCCACAGGACTGTCTTGTCTTACCGGCGTAGCCGCACCGCTGTAGCGCAGATTTGCAATCTTGTATGTTGGTTTTTGCTCCTTGTGCCTGGCCCTTCGCGGGGCGAAGCCCAAGGGGTGCCACCGCCCCGCCTGCAGGCGGGGCGGTGGCGGCGCGCGCGTGCTCGTTTCAATCTCGGCTTGGCTTCCACCACGCCGGACGGCAGCCAGAGCCGCGTTCGCCTTCTGTCCGTTACTCGAACCGTTGCTAGAGCGGCGTGCCTGCACACCTGCTCGTATGTACAAGAATGAGTCCGAACAACCTTGCCTCTATGTCCGAAAAAATCACCCCTGTCTATGCTGGCCTCGATGTCGCCAAGCGCACCCTCCAACTCCACCTCCAAAACCGTCAGCACCCGCTCCCCAACGACCCCACCGGCCAGGCCCAACTGGTGGGCCTCCTCCAGGCCGTCCCCGGCGTCCACGTCATCTGTGAGGCCACCGGCGGCTACGAACGCGCCCCCGTGGCTGCCCTGCACACCGCGGCCCTCCCCGTCTCCGTGCTCAACCCCAGCCAGACCCACGCCTTCGCCCGGGCCACCGGTCAGCGCGCCAAGAACGACCCCATTGATGCCGCCGGCCTCACCGCCTATGGCGTCGCCTTGCGGCCCCCGGCCACGCCCGCACCCGCGGCCCTCGACGCCGAATTGGCCGCCTTGGTCCGCTGGCGCAACCAACTCGTGGACCTGCGCACCGCCGCACAAAACCAAGCCGAACATCACGTCCTGCCCTTCGTCACCACTCAGCACGCCGAGCTCCTCGCCCAGTTGGCGAGTCAGCTCAAAGCGGTGGATCAGGAACTCGGTGCCCTGGCCGCCCGCCACGCCGCGCTCCAGCAAAAGGTCCAGCGCCTCACCGAGATCGCGGGTGTGGGCCAAGTGACGGCCCTGGCGGTCCTGGCGCAGATGCCCGAGCTGGGCACCCTCAGCCGCGGCGCCGCCGCCGCGCTGGCCGGGCTGGCCCCGTGGGACCGCCAGAGCGGCCCCTGGGAGGGCCAGCGCCACATCGGCGGTGGGCGGGCCGGCGTCCGGCGGGCCCTCTACATGCCCGCCGTCGCCGCCCTCCGCTGCCACGCCACGCTCAAAGCTTTTTATCGGCGCCTGCGCGACGCCGGCAAACCCGCCAAAGTCGCCCTCACGGCCGTCATGCGGAAGCTCATCGTGCTGATGAATCATGCCCTTAAAGATCCCTCCTTTTCCCTTGCAGCCTAACACCGCTGCTGCCGTATCGCAGAGTTGCACTCTGCTGCGTCTGGCGGGTCAAGGCGCTTGCAGAGGGTAAGACGCTCAAATCAGATTGCGCGCAGCCGATTGCAAATCGGCGATACAGCAGATTGAAAATCTGCGCTACGGAGCCTCGGTTCCGCCGCGTGGTGCGAGTGATAGGAAAAATGGGGCGGATGACTCACGCCATCCGCCCCGAGCGCCGGCAACCATTCTCCCTCGGTTGCCAACTCAAATCATTCAT
>JBOHWA010000235.1:0-2567 GCA_050735855.1 Binatia bacterium | reverse complement strand
ACGTCGGCCTGGTGCTCCTGCTGCTGGCGCCCTGGTTCGTCTGGCTGGCCGCGCAGGGCGGCGTGACGTCGTATCTGGTCGATACGCTCCTGGTGGCACCCGGGCACGCGGCGGCGATGTCGCTGCCGTTTCCGCGCTTCGATGCGAGCGCGCCGCTGCTCGGCCCCGGCAACGCGGTGTTCCTGCTGTACGCCTCCTACTACGCCCTGCCGGCGCTGGTGGCCGGAGCGGCGCTGGCGACCGGCATCTGCCGCGACGCGACCGAGCGGCGCAAGATCGTCACCGCCGCGGTCCTGGCCCAGGCGGTGCTGGTGCACGCGGCGCACCGCTCGGACTATTCGCACCTGCTGCAGGCGATTCCGGTCTCCTTCGTGCTGCTCGCCTGGCTCGCCGGCCACGCGCTGAACATCCGCGCCACCGGCAGGACGGTGCGCGTGGTGGCCGCGCCGGCGGCCGCGGTGCTCGCCATCGCCATCGGCCTGTCGGTGTGGGCCGGCATGCGGGTGGGGGGCTTTCCCAGCCCGCTGGCCGGACAGGGGCTGCTCGCAGTCGGCGTCCACGCCATGCCGCGCGCGGAGATGGTGCGCCATCTCGCGGCGACGCATCCGGACGACCCGCGCGTGCAGGCGGTGCAATACCTGCGCGCCTGTACGGCGAGCACGGATCACATCGTGGCGCTGCCGCCGTGGATCGGTCTCTACTACTTTTCCGACCGCATGTTCGGCGGCACGCAGCCGAATTGGTCGCCGGGGTTCTTCAGCGCCGAGGCGGACCAACAGCGGTGGATCGAAATGGTGCGCCGACAGAAGGTCGGGCTGGTGCTGGGCGACTTCTCGCGCGTTCTCGACGGCCGCTCGGAGCGGCGGTTCGAGACCTACTCGGCGCTGGTCAGCGACTACGTTGCCGCCGCGTACGAGCCGATCGGCCGCTTCGGGCCGATCGTGGTGCGGGCCCGCCGCGCGCCTGATGCGCCGGCGGCGGTGCCGGTCGACGGACCGCCGCCGTGCCCGGGGGCCGTCCCGTGACGGCGATCACCCCTCCAGCCGCGTGACGCGCCAATGCAGCGCGGCGCCGGCAGGGAGCTCGACGTCGAGGCCGCGCCGCAGCGCGGCGCCCGAGAAGGTGGCGCGGGTGCCGCGCACGCGATCCTCGATCTCGTAGGTCGCCTGCGGCTCGACCGCGAACCATTCCGGCCAGGCGTTGAGGCGCGGGTAGTTGCGTGCCAAGCCCAGTGTCTCGCGGTGGCGCGGGCCGTCGAACTGCAGCACGCCGTGCCAGGCCTGGTCCGACTGAACGGCGACGTGCCACGCCGCCCCGTCGCGCTCGGCGCCGAGCTGCAGGCCGGGCCGCCAGGGGACGGGTCTGATGCCGGCGGTCTTCCACAGCGCGTAGAGCAGCGACGTGCGGATGAAGTTGCCGTCGAGGTACATGCGCGTGACGAAGCCGTCGGGCTGCGCATAGGCCTGCAGGCGGCCGCTCTCCTCGTCGATCCACGCGGCGGCCCCCGGCTCGTCGACGTACGGCAGCAGGTAGAGCGCGCTTTCGATCGAGTCGGCGAAGCCGTCCATGCGGCCGTGCTCCCAATTGGCGCCGCGTTGCGCGCCGGCGGCGCGCAGGCTGCGACGCGCCGCGTCGAGATAGGGCTGGCGCCGCGGGTCGGCGTCGGGCAGCGCCAGGGCATAGGCGACGAAGGCGGACGAGATGTATCCCCAGTTGTCGTTCAGCATGCCGTCGGCGCGCGCGCCCTGGCCGGCGGTGTCGAGCCAGAGGCCGTTCGCGTCGCGGCCGTCGACGAGCAGCCGGTCGAGCATCGCCTCGACCGCGGGGGTGTACACCGCCAGCCGGCTGTCGGGCGCGGCGCGCTCGACCAGGGTCCATTCGACCAGCCCGGCGACCATTTCGTTGCCGTGGTCGCGCAGCTTCAGGCGCGCATCGCTGGCGACGCCACGGGCGAAGTCGAAGTCGCGCGGCGGCAGGCCGCCGGTGAGCGGGAAGACCTCGTTCACGTAGGCCTCGACGATGGCGCGCCCGCGCGCCAGATGGACCGGGTCGCGCGTGCGTTGCCAGAGGCGGGCGACGACCTGCAGGATCTCGCCGTTGGTCTCCGCCTGGCCGAGGATGACGCTGCCGCCGCTGTGCGTCGGGCGCGCGCCCAGGACCCAGACCTGCTCGACGACCTCGTTCAGCCGATCGGACCATGGCGTCTGGCCGAGGCACTCGAGGACGGGCAGCAGCCCGTCCTTGGCGTACTCCGCCGCGCCGAAGGCGCGTTGGTCGTCGCTGGTCTCGACGACCGCGCCGCTGGCGAGATCGATCGTGTCGGGGAACAGGCGACGCTCGGTGGCGAGCATTTCGCGCAGCGCCGGCAGCAGGTCGGGAGCGACGAGATGTGCGGCGATGACCAGGTGGCCGTAGCAGTCCGCCGCGCTATCCTTGTAGTTCCAGTGGGCGTCCGGCGCGTCCAATTCGCGGCGCAGCAGGCCGAGCCGCGCATCGCGCGCCCCGACCCACGCCCGCGCCGTCCGCGCCGCGGCGGAAAACGCCGCATCGGCCAGGCGGCCCTGCAC
>JBOHWA010000234.1:0-7118 GCA_050735855.1 Binatia bacterium | reverse complement strand
GTGAGGACTTTGACCAGATAGCGGTCCCGCAACGCCTGCACGATCGCGGAGCGCGCCGCGTCGACGCTAGCGCCCGGGGTCAGGAACACATTGAAATGATTGACCTGGACGTCCCCCGCCCAGCCGTCGGCGAATCGCTTGCGGTTCATGATGATCGAGCCCTGGTCACCGCTGAAATCTGCGGTCACGACTGCATTGATCCGCATCCGTGTAGGGCCCGCAGGGGCAGGGACCGTGATTTCGTCACCCGGACCCAGTCCATAGCGATCGGCGAGATTGTCGGAGACGAGCACCTCGCGATCATCGCGGATGGCGCGCACTGCCTCCTCGGCATCTCCCGCCACCACGGCGCTGCGGAACTGCGCGGTGTCGATGAAGCCCGGGCTTACCGCGACGATGGCAATGCGCCCATCGTGAAAGGGCTGCCCTTGGAGCGCGCGATAGGTCTCGACACGATCAACACCTGGAACGCCGAGAATAACCTCGCCGGCATCGGCATTGAGCGGCGACTCGAGCCATCCGCCTTCAGTTCCGACTGCAGACACCACGAGGTCCCCGACCAGCGTGAACCAATTGCGGAACGACTCCTGAAAGCTGTGCTCGACCGACGCCAGGCCGATCGCCAACGTCAAGCTCAAGCCGATCACCGCCACGGTGATGCCCGTTCGAACGGGCGCCCGGCGCAGGCCGGCGGCCGCAATGTGTCCCGGCAGCCCGGCAACCCGCGGGAGGAACCGCTCGATCGCTTTGGCCAGCACGCTCATGGCCGGAATAGCGAGGAAGAGCCCTGCCAGCCACCAAAGCGACGCCGCAACGTTCCCCCACGCGACCGAGCGTCCCGCCTGTCCCAGATACACCGCCACGGCCGACGCTGCGATCATGAGCAGGCCCAGCGCCAGCCACAGCCGGTCCGGCGATGTTCCGGTCAGTTGCTCCCGGTAGTCGGGACGCATCAGCTTGATCGGGTCGAGGCGACCGGCCTGGCGTGCCGGGATCCACGCGGCGATGACTGCGCCGACGGTACCGAACGCCAGGTACCAGCCTACTTGTGTCAGCGTCAGCGTGAGCCCGCCGTCGGGTACCCGGACCTGATAGATGATGCCGATCGATTGCGCCACGAGGCTCGTCAGGAAATGCGCCAATCCAACGCCCACTCCAATGCCGATCACCGATGCAGCGACGCCAATGAGCGCGGCCTCGGAGAGGATCAGGCGTTCGATTCTGCGCCGCGGCGCCCCGAGCGTGCGCAGGATTGCGAGTTGCTGAGCCCGTTCCGCGACGGCGGTAGCCATCGTGTTTGATACGATAAAGACGCTGGCCAACATGCAGAGGAAGCTAAGGCCGTCGAGCATTGCCTGAAACGCCCCGATCACACGCTCGAATCGCTCACCCCGGAGGGAAGGGCGTGTCACCGAGAGAGAAGCGGGAAGCGCAACGATCAGTCGCTGCTGCACCGCCGACACCGGGGCATTCGGGACGAGCACGACGTCGATCTGATCGACACGATCTGCCTTGTCGAAGAGACTTTGCGCGGCGGGCAGGTCCATCACCGCGAGGTTTCCGCCAAACACCGTGGCCAGGCCGGTGGCGCGCAAGAGTCCGCGGACGTGTAAGGACACGATCCCGGTGGGTGTGGCAAAGCGCACTTCGTCGCCAACCGTGAGCCGTTGACGCGTCGCGTACTCCTCCGCGAGGAGGACCGAGTGCGGGTCGCTCAGCACCTCAAACGCATTGCCGCCGTCCAGCGTGTGGACATCATAGGCATTGGAATCGCCATCGGAGAGGAAATCGACGCCAAACAGCTGCAGCACCTCGCCCGACCCGTCGCTCGCGTGCAATGTGCCCCGGACCATCCCAAAGGCGTGCTCGACGGCGGGATCCGTGCGAACCGCCTCGACCGTCGACTGGGGAAACCCGACTTCGCCGGCACCCAGCTGCACTTGGAGGCTCGCCTTGCCGGCGGCGCGTTCCAGTGTGGCGCGGAAGTTCGCCAGTACGCTGACGTTGATGATGTCGAGCGCCGAGATCAGCGCCACGCCGAGCGAGATCCCGCCCAGCAGGAGGACCAGGCGCCCGGGGGTAGCCCGATAGGTGGGCCAGCTCACCGTGCGGATCAGTCCCATCATCGTTGGTCACCCTGGCGGGAGAGACGGCGTCGCGCTGTCGCTCACTTGCACGAATGCGGGCAGCCGACAGCGACTCCAGAACGCAGGCTGGCTCTTCATGCGCACGTCCTTACAGCCACACGTGCCGAACAACAGGCGTCGTGCACGGGCGACCTCCGCAACATAGGTGTACGTCTGCAGCTTCCGCGCGAGCGGCACGCTCCAGGCGACCCCCCCTTCCATCGGCGTACGCTCAGTGAGCAGACGGCACGAGTTTGCCAGAAGCGGTTCACGCTGCAAGCGACGCAAGTAGCGGCCCCACGCGAACACGTACGTTGCGACGACTCCGATCGCACCGCGCGAGGCCGCTTCTCCAACTAGCGTGGCGAGCACCGGCGGAGCATCATCGAGATCCGGAAAGAGCGGGTCGATCCGCAACGCAACCGTGAGCCCGCGTGCAGCCAATCGATCGATACTGGCGAGCCGCTCGTCGGCCGGCGGACAGCCCGGCTCGAGGATGCGATTGCGATGATCGTCTAGGCTGGTCACACCGACGGCCACCCCCTCGATCTGAGCGCGAAATTCAGCCAACAGATCCACCGTACGCGGTGGAATGATGCCTTTGGTAACGATCCCGATCTTCGTACCCTGGGGCAACCATGCCGCCAGTAGCGCGTGCGTGTTGGCCGCTGCCTGGGGCGTGAAGGCATCCGACGCTGCGCTCAAGTATACCGCTTGCGGGGCAACGCCGGTCGCAGCTACTGAGATGTCGGCCGCGGTTGGGCGCGCCACCTCATGGCGCCTCGCATTGAGATCGGAGAACGGACAATACAAACACCCAAAGCTGCACCCGAACGTGAGGTCCACCACGTGCTGGTTGCACATCCGGGGCTCGAACTCGACAGTCAGAGCGTGCTGCTTCGATACCGGGGGGGTGGTTGCCATGCATACCTTCAGCGGATGGCCTCGCGCGACCGCGGTTCGCGCTCGAAACGCTGGTCGTGGTCCAGGCGCCCATCGACGATCCGCAAGATTCGCTGCGCGCAGCTCGCGAACACTGGATCATGGGTCACCATGAGCACCGTCACGCCGAGGTCCTCGTTGAGGTCTTGGATGAGGTCCATCACTGCGTGACCGCCGTCCTGGTCGAGGTTGCCAGTCGGTTCATCGGCGAGAAGGATCGGCGGATTCATGACCACGGCACGGGCAATGGCTACACGCTGCTGCTCGCCCCCCGAGAGGTGGGAGGGGCGGTGGGCGGCGCGATGCTGGATGTTGGCCCGCTCGAGGGCGTGGTACGCACGCTCGCGTCGCTCGCGCATCGGGACCCTCGCAAGCATCAACGGCACCGTCACATTCTGTTCGACCGTGAGGTACGGCAGCAGATTCGCCGTTTGCATGACGTAGCCGATGCGCTGGAGGCGCAGTTCCGCAAGATTCCCCTCGCTCATCGACGCGATGTCCATTTCATCGACGATTACTCGGCCTTGAGAAGGAGCCGTGAGTCCGGCCAACAGATGCAGGATCGTACTCTTGCCCGAACCGCTCGGTCCCATGACGGCACAGAACGTGCCACGGACGCATGTGAATGAAAGGTCGTCCACCGCGCGCACCGCAGTGTCGCCGTTGCCAAAGACCTTCATCGCGTGTTCCAGCGCCATCATGTTGCTGGAGTGGCGCATCACACCGTCAGCGTCCGACTCACTCTCTCGATTCATGCGATTTTCGGGGGGCCGGTGTCATTGATGCCGTTGCGGCTGAGCGTTTCGCGGCTGGGCAGCATATGGATCGACAGCAAATACACGCTCCCACAGACTGTTCGACGGGGTCAACCGCATTCGGCGGACCGGCCGCGCGAAACTATTCCGGATCGGAATCGGTCGACCGAGCCAATCGGTGGCGAGCGCTCCTGGCCCCCCCACCGCGGCAGCCTCTCGCGTGGCGGAAGTCTCAGATGGGCGGCGGCGAGAACGGCACTTGTTGAGCGTCCGCGTGCATGCCAACCAATGCTGACGCAACGTCAGCCTTCTCCTGAAGAGGAGGAGAACCGCTCCTTGAGTTTGTGCGCGACGTGGTCGAGCCACGCAAGCTCCGCTCGAACCTGCAACTCGGCACCATCGATCAGCAGACCAGTCACGAAGCCATCGACGGGAAGGCGGCGCAGTTTCCGCCGTTGCACGCTGAGGCCCCCCAGCTGCTCCATGTAGATGTCGCGCTGCTGTGCAATCACGTCCAGTAACTGTGGCACTCGGTTGGGGGCCGCAAAGAGGAGCTTGACGGCCAGTTCTTGTCGGAGCGGTCGCGGCGCATCCGTGGGAGGTGCCAAAATGAAATCATCGAGGCTGCGCTTTCCTTTTTTGGTGATGCGGTAGACCTTCTTGTTGGACCCAGCCTCAGCGACCGATTGTCCGATGAGACCGTCTGCGGCGAGCCGGTCAAGAACACGATAGATCTCGCCGAAATTGAGCCGCCAGAACGTACCGAGGTAGCGGTCGCATTGCGTTTTGAGGGCCCAACCGTGCACGCCCTCCGCGTTCTGGGCAACCAACCCCAACAGCGCGTATCGAATCCCGTTCCCGATGCGCATCTCTGGCCTCCCCCTAGTTGGGTCGTCATCGTCGGCAGAGACCCAACACCAAGGTCTCGTGGCACAGGCCAAAGAAGGGTGTCAATGCCTACGCACACTCTTTACTCCGAACCAGAATGCGGGGCTTGTTGTCACTCGCGGAGTTCAGGTGTGTGGTGCCCAGGGCGCCTCATGGCGGGCGCGAGGGACACCCCGCGTCACGGCCCACGCCCCGATCTATGAGGTTGCCGACTGCAGTATGGCATTGGGCCGCGGGCGCGTGTTCGTATTCCACCTCGGGATAGTTCGATACGGAGCAAAACCTATAGCGATCACGAAGATTGACATTGCTCGCAAACGACCAGTCGTGGCAATGGCGAAGCAGGCGGGAGGCAGCGTCGATGAGCATGATGGCCGGAACGGGAGGGCGCATGGTGAACTGGACACCGGATGCAATAGCCAGCAGGGAATCCGGGAACGACATCGGGGTCTTTCGCCGTGAAGGAAGGTACTGGACCCTCGTGCTCGGTGGACAGCGGACATGTCTGCCGGATTCCAAGGGTCTTCGTTCGCTGGCGATCTTGCTGAACGAACCGCGCCGCCGGTTCTATGCGCGCCAACTGGTTCACCTGGTCGAGGCGCCTCAAGAGAGTCCCGTTGGTAGCCCGATCGACCACACACAGATGCGTGTCGTGAACCGCGAGGCTGCGCTTGGCCCGCAGCTGGATGAACGCGCCAGGCGCCAGTACCAGAGTCAAGTCGAATCGTTGCGTGAGCAGTTGGAAGACGCGATCACATGCAACGATTCGTGTCGAGCTGGACTACTGAGAGAACAGCTGCAGATGTTTGCCGATCAGTTGGCATCGGCGTTTGGCCTCGGGGGTCGGGATCGCCCGGCCGGCGACTGCGACGAGCGGGCGCGGCAAATGATCAGAAAGAACATCAAGGCGGCGCTCGATGCCATCGGCGAGACGCATGCCGGTCTTGGCCGGCATCTAACCAACCACGTAAAGACGGGTCGCTACTGCTGGTACGATCCCGATCCGGATCGCCCGATTCAGTGGAGGCTATGACGCGGCTTTACTGCGGCATCGTGCGCTTCGCGCTGATCGCGGCAATGGTCAGCCCTGCGGGCCGGCGCGCGTGGGCGAGTCGCCAGGTGACTCAATCACCGAGATGATCATGGCCGATCGATGGCGTAGCGCCGTCTGTTTCAGCCTGCTGCTCATTGCGGCGGCCTCCTCGCCCGCGAGCGCCGCGGAAACCGCGCAGCAGATCCTCGATCGCCGGGAAGCGATCGACGCCGGCGCACGGTGGTGGAACGACCGCTACCAGCGCATGCATCTCACGGTCGAGGAAGCCGGCACCGCGCCGCGCCACCTCACGTTGGAGACGTACGACCGCCGGCAGCATGGGCGCCAGCAGCAATCGCTGGTGATCTTCTTAGCCCCGGCCGCAAAAGCGGGCATCGCCCTACTCGGGCACACGCAGGGAGGAGCGGCGGCGGCCCAGTGGCTCTACATGCCGGAGACGGCGCGCGTGCGCCAGGTCGCGCCCAGTGCGCGGATGAACCGGTTCGACATCACGGATTTCACCTACCACGATCTGGACGTCCTGACCGACATGACGCATTGGAAGGACGCGGATGCGCGATCGACCCTGCTGCCGCCCGAGATCATCGACGGTGTCGCCTGCCACGTGATCGATCTCGAGCCGCGGCTCGAGCACGTGGCGTACGGGCGCATTCGCCTGTGGCTCGGTGGCGAGGATCTGGTCGCGCGCCAAATCGAATTCTACGTGAGGACCGAAGTGCCTGGGTTGCTCGCCCGCTTCTTTGGGGACAACGAATCCGCTGACGATCGCCCCATCCGCCGGTTTCGCCAGAAGGACATCCGGAACGTCGGGCCGATTCCGGTTGCCTACCGCATCGAGGCAGAGAGCCCGCCAGACGATTCACGGACGATTGTCGAGATTCTCGATGTCAGCTTCGACAGGGGGCTGACGGACGCCTTCTTCAGTCCCGGGAGTCTCGGGACGAAAACGCACTAGTGGTCTCCTGGCGATCGACCGATTGACCCGCTACGCAGTGGATCGCTGGCGATTGGTCGCGGGTGACGCGCCGCCACACCTGCCGTTCTTCGAGTGATCGGTCGCGAGACCTGCTGGCTCCCCGCCCGTGGCGTACACTCCATCGCCGGGAGATCGGTGATCGTTGGTGGCACACTGTGCCGTCGGAATTCACGCGTGGTTGGTGATGACCAGCGGATGCGTCCCCTTTCCTGACGGCTTCGGTCAGAGAAGTCGGGCCTTTTACACGCGGCATTCGCGTACTCCACGTGCGCCCGACGAACGGTACCAGCGCGTATCGGCGATTCGCACAGCGATACAGCCAACGGCGTCGGGATCGCATTGGTATCGGCGCCGGCAACCACGCGGGAGGACAGGAC
>JBOHWA010000233.1:0-2514 GCA_050735855.1 Binatia bacterium | reverse complement strand
GGCAGTTGAGCAAACAGGATCTCGAGAACGCGACGACGTTCGGTACATCGTACATCAACCAGTTCACCTGGAAGCAGGTGCTGGACATGTATTCGTGCACGGAATGCGGGCGGTGCTCGTCGCACTGCCCGGCGACCATCTCGGGCAAGGAGCTGGCGCCGCGGCAGCTGCTGCTCAACCTGCGCGACTATCTCTATGAGCACGAGGACCAGGTGCTGGCGAGCAAGTCGGCCGCGGTGGCAGCGAACGGCACCGGCGACGGCGGCGAGGTCGCCGTGACCATCGGCGACAACATCGTCGGCGAGAATCTGATCCACGACGAGGTGCTGTGGGCGTGCACGACCTGCCGCGCCTGCGAGGAAGCCTGTCCGGTGCTGATCGAGTACGTCGACAAGATCGTCGATATGCGACGCCACCTGGTGCAGGAGGAGGCGCGCTTCCCGGCCGAGCTGACGCGCACGTTCAAGTCGATGGAAACGCAGGGCAACCCCTGGGGTGTCGATGCCTCGAGCCGCGGTGACTGGGCGAGCGGTCTCGATGTCCCGATGATGTCGGAGAAGCCCGATGCCGAGTATCTCTTCTTCGTCGGCTGCGCCGGCTCGTTCGACGACCGCGCCAAACGCACCACGCAAGCCCTGGCCAAGATCCTGAACACCGCGGGCGTCGATTTCGCCATCCTCGGACCGGAGGAGCCCTGCAATGGCGAGACCGCGCGCCGCATCGGCAACGAGTATCTCTTCCAGACGATGGCGCAGATGACCGTCGAAGTGCTGGGCGGCTATCAGGTGCGCAAGATCATCACCAACTGCCCGCACTGCTTCAATACGTTCAAGAACGACTACCCGCAGTTCGGCGGGAACTACGAGGTCCTGCACGCCAGCGAGGTGGTGGAGCGGCTCATCACCGACGGCAAGCTGAGCTTCGAGCTCGGCCAGGAGCGCGCCATCACCTACCACGACTCGTGCTACCTCGGGCGCTACAACGACGTCTTCGAGGCGCCGCGCAACATTCTCAACATGATCCCGGGCGTCGAGCTGCGCGAGATGCAGCGCAGCCGCCGCTTCGGCATGTGCTGTGGAGCCGGCGGCGGCCGGATGTGGATGGAGGAGGAGCCGACCCAGCGGGTCAACTTCAAGCGCGTCGAGCAGGCGCTCGAGACCAATCCCGATGCCGTCGCGGTCGCCTGCCCGTTCTGCATGACGATGATCGACGACGGTCTCAAGTCGAAGGGCCTGGAAGACAAGATCCCGGCTCTCGACGTGATGGAGATCGTCGCCAGCGCGATGAAGCAGTAGGCCCGGCGGGGCGCCATGGGCGCCACAACGCAAAGGGGGCCGCGGCGATCCGCCGCGGCCCCCTTCTTCGTGGTGCCTCCGGATGCCGGGTTCGCCCGGCGCCCGATCAGTGCTTCAGCTTCTCGATCTCTTCCTTCATCTCGGGGACCGCCTTGAACAGATCGGCCACCAGCCCGTAGTCGGAGACCTGGAAGATCGGTGCCTCCTCGTCCTTGTTGATGGCGACGATCACCTTGGAGTCCTTCATGCCGGCGAGATGCTGGATGGCGCCGGAGATGCCGACCGCGATGTAGAGCTCGGGGGCGACCACCTTGCCGGTCTGCCCAACCTGCAGGTCGTTGGGGACGAAGCCGGCGTCGACAGCCGCCCGGCTGGCGCCCATCGCGGCGCCCATCGCATCGACCAGCGGCTCGAGCACGGTGGTGAAGTTCTCGCCGTTCTTCAGGCCGCGGCCACCGGAGATGACGATGCGCGCCTCGGTCAGCACCGGGCGATCCGACTTGGTCTCGTTGAACGAGACGAACTTCATCCGCAGCGCACCCTTGTCGATCCGGGCCGCGACCTTCTCGACCTCGCCCGTGCCGCTCTTGGTAGCGGGATCGAAGGCGGTGGGGCGGACCGTCACCACCTTGCGCGGCGTCTCGATCGAGATCGTCGCGATGGCGTTGCCGGCGTACATCGGGCGGATGAACCTGCCGTCGTCCGAGATGCCGGTGATGTCGCAGGCGATCCCTGCATCGAGGCGGACGGCCACGCGCGGCAACAGATCCTTGCCCACCGTGCTGGCCGGGGCGACCACGGCATCGATCCCCTTGTCGAGCGCCAGATTGGCCAACGCCTGCGCGTACGCATCGGCGACGTAGTGCTCGAGCGCCGCATCCTCCAGCGCGTAGACCTTCTTGACCCCGTACTCGGCCAACTGGGCGGCCAGCCCGTCGATGCCCACGCCCATCACCACGGCGTGGCATTCACCGCCGGTCTTCTGGGCGAGGACCTGACCGGCGTGCACCGCCACCAGGGCGACCTTGGAGAACTTGTTGTGCTGATGCTCGGCAAAAACCAGAACGTTGCTCATCGCGGCTCCTTGCTTGCTGCCCGGCTCAGATGACCTTGGCTTCACTGTGCAGGAGCTGGACGAGCTCCTGTACGGTGCCGACCTTCTTGCCCGCTTCGCGCTTGGGCGGCGACGCCAGCGCGTGGATCTTGACCTGGGCCCCGG
>JBOHWA010000232.1:0-7013 GCA_050735855.1 Binatia bacterium | reverse complement strand
GCCTGAGCGCGCGTCGAGCCGTCGCCGCGCCGCGCCAGGAGGCAGGACCCCGCAGATGCCACGCCACCTGCCCATCTCCGGTCGGACGCGGGTCGTCGGCATCATCGGCGACCCGGTCGCGCACAGTCGGTCGCCGGCGATGCACAACGCGGCGTTCGCCGCGCTCGGGCTCGACTGGGTGTACGCGCCGTTTCCCGTCGCCGGGCGCGACGTGCGCGATGCTGTGCGCGCCGTGCGCGCGCTCGGCCTGGCCGGGGTCAACGTCACCGTACCGCACAAGGAAGCGGTGCTGCGCCACCTCGATGGACTGAGCGACCTGGCGCGCGCGGTCGGCGCGGTCAACACCATCGTCAACCGCGACGGCCAGCTCCACGGCGACAACACCGACGTCGCCGGCTTCGCGCTGGCGCTGCCGCCGGGCACCCGTCTGCGCGGCCGGCGGGCGGTGGTGATCGGCGCCGGCGGCTCGGCGCGCGCGGTGCTGGCGGGCCTGGCGCAGAAGGGCATCGGCGATATCGTGCTGGTCAATCGCACGCTGGCGCGGGGGCGCGGACTGGCGCGGCAGTTCGGCCGGCAGGTGCCGGTGATCGCCCTGCCGCTCGCCGCCGCGGCCGATCCGGCCGTGCTGCGCGAGGCCGCGGTGGTGGTCAACACCACCTCGATCGCCCTCGGCGGCGGCGCCTTCCCGCCCCTCGCCTGCACGGCGACGCCGGCGGACTGTCTGTTCTTCGACCTGCTCTATGGTCGCGACACCGAGTTTCTGCAGCGTGCGCGGGCCGCGCGGCGCGCCAGCATCGACGGCGGCGAGATGCTCGTCCGGCAGGGCGCCGCCGCCTTGGCGCTGTGGACCAGGCGGCGTGCGCCACTCGATGTGATGCGCAACGCGCTCCGACGCAAATATTGAATTGACACCCCGGGGGGTCGCCGCTACTTTCGCACCCCGCGATCGGCGCGGAAGCGATGGTGGATTCGACCGTCTCATGAGCAGCACCCGACTCGGAGAGTTGCTCGTCAAGCGCGGCCTGATCAACTCTGGCCAGCTGGAGAAGGCCATCGAGCATCACGAGGCGCAGGAAACCGGCGCCTTGAGCACGGCGCTGGTCACGCTGCACATCTTCTCCGATGCCGAGCTGACCGCGTTTCTGCAGAAGGAGTACCGCCTGCCGCTGGTCGACCCGGCGGCGATGGAAGTGCCGGCGGAGGTGGTGCGGCTGGTGCCCGCGACGCTCGCCCGGCGCCATCATCTCGTGCCGATCAGCCTGACCGGATCGACGCTGACCCTGGCGATGTCCGACCCGTCCAACCTGGTCGCCATCAACGAGGTCAAGTTCCTCACCGGCTACGACGTCAAGGTCGCCGTCGCCGCCACCAGCTCGGTCACCGGCGCGATCAACCAGCTCTACGACGAGGGCAGCGACTACAACGACGTCCTCGCCGAGGTCGAGAACGAAGGCGTCGAGCTGGTCCGCGAAGAGGAAGAGATCGACGTCAAGGAGCTCGAGCGCGCCACCGAGGACGCGCCGGTCGTCCGCCTGGTCAACGCCATCCTCACCAGCGCGGTGAAGCGCCGCGCCAGTGACATCCATCTCGAGCCCTTCGAGCGGATGTTCCGCGTCCGCTATCGCGTCGACGGCGTGCTCGAAGAGATCATGAAGCCGCCGCTCAAGCTGAAGAACGCCATCACCTCGCGCATCAAGGTGATGGCGTCGCTCGACATCGCCGAGCGCCGGCTGCCGCAGGACGGCCGCATCAAGCTCAAGTTCGGCCCCGGGCAGGACATGGACTTCCGCGTCTCCGTGCTGCCGACCATCTTCGGCGAGAAGATCGTCCTGCGCCTGTTGGACAAGCAGAACCTGCAGCTCGACATGACCAAGCTCGGCTTCGAGGAGCTGGCGCTGAAGGACTTCAAGGATGCGATCTACCGGCCGTTCGGCATGGTGCTGGTCACCGGCCCGACCGGCAGCGGCAAGACGACCACGCTCTATTCGGCGCTCTCCGAGCTGAACAAGATCATGTCCAACATCTCCACCGCCGAGGATCCGGTCGAGTACAACCTGGTCGGCATCAACCAGGTGCAGATCCACGAGGACATCGGCCTCAACTTCGCCAACGCCCTGCGCGCCTTCCTGCGCCAGGATCCCGACATCATCATGGTCGGCGAGGTGCGCGACTTCGAGACCGCCGAGATCGCCATCAAGGCGGCCCTCACCGGCCATCTCGTGCTCAGCACGCTGCACACCAACGACGCGCCGTCGACCATCAACCGGCTGCTCAACATGGGCGTCGAGCCGTTCCTGGTCGCCTCGTCGGTCAACCTGGTGCTCGCCCAGCGCCTGGCGCGCCTGATCTGCAACAGTTGCCGCGAGCCGGTCGAGGTCCACCCGCAGGCCCTCATCGAGCTCGGCATGGATCCCGAGGAGGCGCGCACCGCCACCACCTTCCACGGCAGCGGCTGCCCGCAGTGCAGCGGCACCGGCTATCGCGGCCGCGTCGCCCTCTACGAAGTCATGCCGATGAGCGAGGAGCTGCGCGAGCTGGTGCTCTCCGGCGCCTCGGCGACCGAGATCAAGCGCACCGCCAGCGCGCTGGGCATGATGACGCTGCGCCAGAGCGGCCTGCTCAAGATGCGCCAGGGGCAGACGACGATGGATGAAATTCTGCGCGTCACCATGCCGGATTGAGCCCATGGCACTCGACGACCACAGCAGCAGCATCGCCGAAACCTCCGTCGCCGGCGCCCCCACCGTGCAGGACTTCCTGCGCCTGGTGACCGACAAGAACGGCACCGACCTGCACATCACGGTCGACAGCCCGCCGGTCATGCGGGTCAACGGCGAGCTGCGCCCGCTGCCGTTCCCGCCGCTGTCCGCCGCCGACACCAAGACGCTCTGCTACAGCGTCCTCACCGAGACCCAGAAGCACCGCTTCGAGGAGACGCAGGAGCTCGACTTCTCCTTCGGCATCCGCGGCCTCAGCCGCTTCCGCGGCAACCTGTTCATGCAGCGCGGCACGGTCGGCGGGGCGTTTCGCACCATCCCGTATTCCGCCCGGCCGATCGCCGAGCTCGGCCTGCCGCCGGTGGTGGTCGACCTGACCAAGATCCCGCGCGGGCTGGTGCTGGTCACCGGCCCGACCGGCAGCGGCAAGTCGACCTCGCTGGCGGCGATGATCGACCGCATCAACGGCGAGCGCCACGAGCACATCGTCACGCTCGAGGACCCGATCGAGTTCGTCCACACCCACAAGGGCTGCATCGTCAATCAGCGCGAGGTCTACGCCGATACGCACAGCTTCACCGAAGCCCTGCGCCACGTGCTGCGCCAGGATCCCGACGTCGTGCTGATCGGCGAAATGCGCGACCTCGAGACCGTCATGGCGGCGCTCACCGTCGCCGAGACCGGCCACCTGGTGTTCTCCACCCTGCACACCAACTCGGCCGTGCAGACCATCAACCGCATCATCGACATCTTCCCCGAGCAGCAGCAGCCGCAGGTGCGCGCCCAGCTGTCGCTCATCCTGCAGGCGGTCATCTCGCAGCAGCTCATCCCGCGCGCCGACGGCCGCGGCCGCGTGCTCGCCGTCGAGGTGATGATCCCCAACCCCGCCATCCGCAACCTGATCCGCGAGAACAAGATCCACCAGCTCTACTCGCAGCTGCAGGTCGGCCAGACGAAGTTCGGCATGCAGACGATGACCCAGTCGCTGCTCGACCTCTACACCCGCAAGCTCATCTCCTACGACGAGGCGATGGGCCATGCGACCGAGCCCGACGAGCTGCGCCCCATGCTCGGGCCACCGCGCCTCAGCCGCGCCAACTGAGCGGGACCGGGCGGCGTTGCGCGTTGTGCGTTTGGCGTTCTGAGCAGAACGGCCGGCCGGGCAACGCGACCTGATCAGCGCGCAACCGCTTCCTCAAGCGCGGAACGCACAGCGCCCAACGCAAAACGCCCAACGGAGGGCCGCGTTGCGGCCCGACCGTTCGTCGTTGGCCGCGCTTTAACCCACCATCTACGCAGGGCCCTTGCGTCCTGCGCATCAGGGAGCGGTCCGGCCGTGGGTACCCCCATCCCCCGGCCCCGGTCGGACCGACTTGGCACAGCGCGTGCTGCCTTACCGGTGCGTGGGGCGAAAACGCCCGCAACTGTTTGATTCACAACGGTTTACATCACTCGGCGAGGGTTAAAAAAATGCCGGTATTTCGTTGGCAAGGGGTGTCGCCACGCGGCGAGACGATCAACGGTGAGATGGAAGCCGCGACCCGCGATGCGGTGCTGGCGCGCCTGCGGGCGCAGCGGATTCAGCCGAATCCCGCCCGCATCCGTGAGCGCGGCAAGGGGCTCGATCGGCAGCTCACCATCCCGGGCTTCGGCGAGAGCGTGCGGACGAAGGACATCGTCATCTTCACCCGCCAGCTCGGCACGATGATCGACGCCGGTCTGCCGATCGTGCAGTGCCTCGACATCCTCGGGTCGCAGACCGACAACAAGAAGTTCCGCGGCATCATCAAGGAGGTCAAGGAGGACGTCGAGTCCGGCTCGACCCTCACCGAGGCGCTGCGCAAGCACCCCAAGATCTTCGACGACCTGTTCGTCAACATGATCTCCGCCGGCGAGATCGGCGGTATTCTCGACACCATCCTGGCGCGCCTGTCGGTCTACATGGAGAAATCCATGAAGCTGAAGGCGAAGATCAAGGGCGCGATGATCTATCCGGCGACCATCGTCACGGTCGCCGGCGGCGTCACCACCGTGCTGCTGATCTGGGTCATCCCGGTGTTCGCCGAGCTCTTCTCGAGCTTCGGCCAGGCGCTGCCGGCGCCGACGCAGTTCGTCATCAACCTGTCCAACTTCACCATCGCCTATTTCCATCTCATCACCCTGGCGCTGATCGGCATCGCCGTCGGCCTGCGGCAGACGTACAAGACCGAAGCCGGGCGGCTGTACATGGACAAGCTGTTCCTGCAGGCGCCGGTGTTCGGCGACCTCATCCGCAAATCGTCGATCGCGCGCTTCAGCCGCACCCTCAGCACGCTGGTCTCGTCGGGCGTGCCGATCCTCGACGCGCTGCTGATCACCGCCAAAACCTCCGGCAACAAGGTGGTCGAGCGCGCCATCCTGGCCACCCGTCTGAGCATCAGCGAGGGCAACTCGATCTCCGAGCCGTTGGTGGCGAGCAAGGTGTTCCCGCCGATGGTCTGCCAGATGATCGCGGTCGGCGAATCGACCGGCGCCCTCGACGCGATGCTGCAGAAGATCGCCGAATTCTACGAGGACGAGGTCGACAACATGGTCAACAACCTCACCACCCTGATGGAGCCGCTGGTCATCTTCTTCCTCGGCATCGTCATCGGCGGCCTGGTGATCTCGATGTACCTGCCGATCTTCAAGCTGGGCTCCGTCATCGGTTGAGCGCCATGCGGACCGCGCCCGGCACCGACATGGCCAGCGACGAGATGCGCTGGCGGCTGAAGTGGTTCCTGCTCGGCCGCGTCGCCGTCATCTCGACCTTCCTCGGCATGCTGGCCGCCTCCTATCTGAGCAACGGCGAGGGTTATGACGGCCTCGTCGACCAGATCTTCCTCGTCGTCGCCGCGACCTACGCGTTCAGCGGCATCTCGGCCATCCTGGTGCCCCACCTGCGCCGCCTCGACGCCTTCACCTTCGTGCAGACCGTCTTCGACGTGCTGCTGGTCACCGGCGTGATCTACCTCACCGGCGGCATCGACAGCCCGTTCGCCTTTCTCTACAGCCTGCCGATCATCAACAGTGCCGTGCTGTCGTTCGGCGGCGGCGCGCTGTTCACCGCCGTCGCCTCCGCGCTCGTCTACGATGCGTTGCTGTTCAGCCTGGCCGGCGACATGCTGGCCGCGAGCAACGCCGTGCCGCATCCGGTCGAAGTGCACATCGGCATGCGCGCCGCGACCACCAACCTGACCTTCTTCCTCATCGCCTTCCTCGCCAGCCTGCTCACCCGGCGCCTGCACGACACCGAGCGCCAGCTGCGCAAGAAGGAAGCCGAGCACGACCATCTGGCGCTGCTGCAGGACACCTTGTCGCGCACCATCGGCAGCGGGCTGATCAGCACCGACCCCGAGGGCCGCATCACCTCGGCCGATGCCACGGCCGCGCAGCTGGTCGGCAGCGACCCGGCGGCGTTGGCCGGGCAGGACATCGGGGCGATCTTCGCGCCCCTGCGGCTGACGCCGAGCGCGCGGCTGCGCTTCCTGCAGTCATCCGCCACGGCCGAGCCGATCGAGTTCGCCCATCCGGCCAGCGACGGCAGCGAGCGGCACCTGCGCTGCGTCGCGGCGCCGCTGGCCAGCACCTTCGGCCACCTGATCGGTGCCCTCTACGTCGTGCAGAACGTCACCGTGCTGAAGGAGCTGGCGGCCGAGCCGGCGCCGAGCGAGGACCTCGAGGCGTTGCGCGCCGAGCTCGACGCCGCGGCCGAGGTGGTCGAGGCGGCCGACGGGTTGTACGGCGTCAGCCCCGGCATCATCCGCATTCGCGGCCTGATCGAGCGCGTCGCCGGCTCCGACGCCACCGTGCTGATCACCGGCGAGAGCGGCACCGGCAAGGAAGTGGTCGCCCGCGCCATGCACGCGCGCAGCCCGCGGCGCGACAAGCGCTTCGTCGCCATCAACTGCGGCGCCATCCCCGAGAACCTGATGGAGAGCGAACTCTTCGGCCACGTGCGCGGCGCCTTCACCGGCGCCATCGCCGACCGCCCGGGCTGCTTCCGCATGGCCGACGGCGGCACGCTCTTCTTCGACGAGATCGGCGAGCTGCCGTTGCACCTGCAGGTCAAGATGTTGCGCGTCCTGCAGGAGCGCACCTTCCGGCCGGTCGGCGCCGAGACCAGCGTCGCCGTCGACGTGCGCATCGTCGCGGCCACCAACCGCGACCTGCTGGCGCGGGTCAAGGACGGCGCGTTCCGCGAAGACCTGTTCTACCGCCTCAATGTCATCACCCTCGAGCTGCCGCCGCTGCGCGAGCGGCGCGAGGACATCCCGC
>JBOHWA010000231.1:0-7945 GCA_050735855.1 Binatia bacterium | reverse complement strand
ATCCACGCCCAGCTGCTCTACCCGAGCGTCTGCGAGGAAGGCGCGCGCATGTTCGGCGACGAACGCGAACTGCAGCTCGCCTGCGTGCGGGCGTACAACGAATGGCAACTCGAGTTCTGCGCCGCGGCGCCGGCGCGGCTGTTCGGCCATGCGGTGATTCCGGCCACCGGCACCGCCGACGCCATCGCCGAGCTCGAGTGGGCGTTGCGTCAGGACTACCGCGGCGTGTTGATCTCGACCTTCCCGAGCGGCTCGGTCGAGCCGAGCGGCGACGACGATCCCTTCTGGGCCCGCGCGCAGGAGGCCGGTGTGCCAGTGGCGCTGCACATCGGCAGCTTCCACGCCGACGGGCCGGTGGCGCGCCGCCGCTTCGATCCGCTCGCGGTGCTGCCGCGCGCCGCGACCAGCAAGTCGGGCGCGAACACGGTGCCGCTGGTGGCGCGCATGATCTTCTCCGGCCTGTTCGAGCGCTTCCCGCGCCTCAAGGCGTTGCTGGTCGAGGCGAACATCGGCTGGATCCCGGCCATGCTCGAGCAGACCGACGACATGTTCCTGCGCTACCGCTGGTTCACCGAGACCAGCGCGCGCCTGCCGACCATGCCGAGCCGTATCTTTCATCGCAATTTCTGGGCGACGTTCATGATCGACACGGTTGGCATCGAGCTGCGCCACCGGCTCAACCTCGATCACGTGATGTGGTCGACCGACTATCCGCACACCGGCACCGACTGGCCGAACAGCCGCGTCACCATCGCGCGTCTGTTCCGCGGCGTGGCGCGCGACGACGTGAAGAAGATGCTGCACGGCAACTGCAAGGCCCTCTACCGGCTCGAGCAGGTGCCGGATCGGCTGCCGGCGTGAGCGACGGCCGGCTGAGCGGGCGCGTCGCCGTCGTCACCGGCGCCGGCTCGGGTATCGGCCGCGCCATCGCCGTGCGCCTCGCCGCCGAGGGCGCGCGGGTGATCGCCGCCGGCCAGCGCGCCGCACCGCTGGCGGAGACGGTGGCGCTGATCGCCGCGGCGGGCGGTCGCGGCCGCGCCGTCGGCTGCGATGTCGCCGACGCCGGCCAGGTCGCGCAGCTGATGCAGACGGCGCGCGACGCGCACGGCCGCCTCGACATTCTGGTCAACAACGCGGCGCGCAACCGGCCCGACCAGCCGGTCGCCGAACGCGTCGCCGAGCTGGCCGACGACTGGTGGGCCGCCACCCTGGCCGTCAACCTCACCGGCGCCTTCCTCTGCTGCAAGCACGCACTGCCGGCCATGCTCGCCGCCGGCGGCGGCAGCATCGTCAACATCGCCTCCACCTCCGGCATCGCCGGCAACACCAACCAGGGCGCATACGTCAGCTCCAAGCACGGCCTCATCGGCCTGACCCGCTCGCTGGCGCTCGACTATGCCGCCCACGGCGTGCGCGCCAACGCCATCTGCCCGGGCTTCATCGAGACCGAGCGCTCGCTCGCCTTCTCCACCCACAACCGCGGCCCCGACTGGCTCGCCCGGCAACGAGCCGAGATCCCGCTCGGCCGCCTCGGCAAAGCGGAAGAGGTCGCCGCCCTCGCCGCGTTCCTCGCCAGCGACGAGTCCGCCTTCATCACCGGCGCGGTGATCCCCATCGACGGCGGGAAGGCTGCCCGGCGGGGGTGAGGTCGATAGGATCAAAGACTTCAACGCGAAGGCGCGAAGACGCGAAGTCCAGAGTCAATTCTTGAGAGTACTTGGACCGAACCCCGTGAGCGCATCGGGTGCTTCCCGATGTTCATGGCTCTACTTCGCGCCTTCGCGTTGATCTTTTTCCTTTTTCGGATCCACCCCGGTCGATGACCTCCGACCTGCTCGGCGTCGCCGTCAAAGCCTTTGACTGTAACCTCGGCGACTTGTTAGTGATGACTCACTATGGCTGTCAGTGCGCAGGTGCATCCCCGTCCCCGCGCCGCGCGGATGCCGGCACCGATGCGGCGCGAGCAGTTGCTCGATGCGGCGGTCGAGGCGTTCGCGGAGCACGGCTTTCGCGGTGCGTCGACGGCCAACATCGCCGCCCGGCTGGGGGTCAGCGAGCCGACGCTGTTCCGTCATTTTCCCTCCAAGCGCGCGCTCTACCTGGCCGCCATCGACCGCAGCGCCGACCAGATGATCGCGCAGTGGCGCGCCATCGCCGCCGACTGCGCGACGCCGCTCGAGGCCCTGCTCGAAGTCGGCCGGTGGTATTTCGCCGAGTTGCAGCGCGACTCCCGGCATCTCGTGCTGCGCTTTCGCTCGTACGGGGAAGCCACCGACCCAGAGGTCGGCGAGCGGGTGCGCGCCCACTTCCGCGAAGTGTTCGCCTTCGTGCAGGACCTGCACGAACGCGCCCGCAGCGCCGGCCTCATCGACGCCAACACCGACACCGCCGCCCGCACCTGGCTCTTCATGGCGATCGGCACGCTGCTCGACGCCACGCAGATCCTCGGGCTGCGCGACGATCTGCGCCTCGAGGACATGCCGGGCCTCATGATGGCCGCCATGCCGTCGCTCGCCCACCCGCCCCAGAACCCACGCGGCGATGACCGCGCTCCGGAGGAAGTCCGATGACGTCGTACCCGCTGCGCGCCGCTTTGCTGAGCGCTCTCCTGGCCACCGCGCTCTTCGCCCAACCGGCGCGCGCGTTCTCATTCCGTATTCTCAACGTCGGCAAGGTCGCCGAGCTGACCCCGGGCGGCGGCAGCTTCAGCGTGCGCGGCGATCGCGCCCTGCAGCCGCTGCTTGACCCGACGTGTCCGACGGTGTCACGGGTCGACGTCTCGGCCTATCTCCAATCGACCGCACGCAACGCCATCCTGGCGACGGAAACGCTCGACTGCACCAAGTGGCGCTTCCGCAGCGGCACGTGGCGCTACGAGAATCCCGCCGGCATCATTCGCGCCATCCGCTACAGCAAGCGCGGCTTGCGCATGCAGTTCGGCGGGGCTGGCTACACGCCGGTCGACGGTGCAGTGGGCTACATCCAGGCCCAGCTGGTGATCAACGACGTCGCGCTGCGCATACGCCACCACAACTTCGACCACAACGACGCCCTGCTGATCAGCACGCGCCGTCCGTCGGGCATCGGCGCGCTCGGTGAGTCCGCCTTCTGGGACGTCCTCAACCAGATCGATCACTCCGAGGCGAACCAACAGAAGACGTTGACGCTACTGCGCAAGGCAGCGCGGCGCGACCCGGGCGACGGCCGGTCGCGCTTCCTGCTCGCCATGACCCATCTCTATCGCTTCGGCCAGCAGGTGGTGACCTACGACAACGTCAGCGAGGCCGCGCGCGCCGATGCCCGGGCGGCGGTGGCGTGGTTCGACGAGGCCCTGCCGCTGCTCTGGGACAGCGATACACTGACCGGCGACTCGCGCGTCATCGGCTTCGTCGGCGCCGCCAAGTTCTCGCTCGGCATCGTCGAAAATGACGCCGCGATGCAGGCGGAAGGGCTGGCCGTGCTCGACGTCGCGCTGCAGGTCAACGCGTTCTTCAACGTCTTCGACCTCATCCCGGTGATCCAGGCGCTGCCGCCCAGCGACCCGCGCTTCACCGCCATCTACAATCAGGTGCTCACCTACCTCGAGGACCCGGAGACGCTCGCCTGCGTCGGCACGCAGCCCGAGCTGTGCGCCAACACTGGCATGGCACCGACCAACATCTCCGGCGCCCTGACGTTGTTCGGCGACATGTACGCCAAGGGCGGCGACCTGGGGAACGCCACGCGGTGGTACACGCTGGCCAACGCCCTGACGCCCGCCACCTGGCCCTTCAAGCCGATCCTGACCGCGCGCCTGGCCGACGTCGCCGGCCGCATCGCGCTCTATCAGGATGCCGATCTCACCAACGACCCGCCGATCATCGGTGCCGGCGCCGAGAACTGCGCCGTCTGCCACACGCGGCCGTGAGCCGGTGACGTCGTCGTTGATTCGTTCAGCGCGGGCAGGCCGCCCGCGCTCCCAGCGGTGGGTGGCAGCACCGGCCGCGCGAGGTCCGAACCCCGGTTCGCGCGCAGGCGACCCCCACCGCTGAGCGGCCGGTCAGTCGGCCACGTCCTTGAGCGTCACACCGTCGTTCTTCAGGAACGGCGCGCTGTAGGTGGCGCTCCAGCAGACACCGACCGGGGAGTAGTGAAGCTGCACGACCAGCGGGCCGGTGAGTGACGCGACCGGGGGCATGCTGATGCCCGTGCCGCGCGCCAGGAAGAGAATCTTCGCCTGGCCGTCGCCGCCGGCGCTCAGCTTCGCCTTCAACGCGCCGTAAGGGCTCGCGGCGGTGTCCTTGAACTTGTAGCCCGAGGGCAGCGGGTCCCAATTCGCGCTGGGCAGCGCGACGCTGCTGCCCACCAGCGCCCCGCCATCATAGACGCAGAGCGCGTACGGATCGGCGCCGAGCGGATCGCCGAAGTCGCCGAACAGCGTCGCGCTCCCCTTCAGCCACTTCCACAGGATGCGGTCCTTGCCGTCGTCGACCGGATCCTTGAGCAGCAGCTTGGCCTTGCCGGTGACGAAGGGCTCGCGGCAGGTGCCGAGCGGCGCCGGCGCACAGGTGAGCGGTGCCAGCGGCGCGTTGAGCATGATCGTGACCGTGTCGGCGATCTCGTCGGTCAGGGCGAAGTCGAGGTCGCCGTCGTTGTCGAGGTCGATCAGAATCGAGCAGGAGGGATTGTTGGTCGCGGGGATCTCCTGGCTGAACGTGAACGCGCCGGTGCCGTCGTTGGTGAAGACGCGCCAGAAGCCGCCGCCGAAGCTGGAGACGACCAGGTCGGTCGTGCCGTTGCCGTCGAGATCGCCGAGATCCACCGACGGCACGTGCGCGCCGATGGCGATGGTGGTCGGCGGATCAAAGGTGCCGTCGCCGTTGCCGAGCAGCACCCCGGCGTTGCCATCGAAACTGTTGGCCGTCGCCACGTCGAGCGCGCCATCACCGTTCAGGTCGCCGGTGACCACCACCCAGGCGGAGCCGCCGGCGGACTGGACGGCCGCCGGGGTGAACGTGCCGTTGCCGTTGCCCAACAGGGCGCGCACCTGCTCGCCGTCGGTGCTGCTGACGATCAGGTCGGTGATGCCGTCGCCGTTGACGTCGCCCGACGCCAGGCCGTACTCGCCGTTGACGCCGCCATCGAAGAACGTCGCCGCGCCGAACACGCCGCTACCGTTGTTGAGGGTCAGCGCCAGGTCGTTGCTGCTGTGGCAGGAGTTGACGATGTCGAGGTCCGCGTCGCCGTCGACATCGAGCACCGCCAGGCCGTGCGGCTCAAAGCCCGAGCCGATCGACTGCGCCGGGTCGAAGGTCCCGTTGCCGTTGCCCAGCGCCACCCACATCGACGAGTCGGCGGTCGATGACACGGCAACGTCGATGCGACCGTCGTTGTCAAAATCCGCCGGCTCGTTGGGGCTGGACTCGAGCCCGACCGCCACCGGCGGTTGCAGGAACGGCAGCACCTGGCCCGAGCCGTCGGCGCGGTTCATCAGCACGCGCAGATCGCTGCTGACCTCGTTCACCGTCGTCAGGTCGGCGTACTGATCGCCGTCCAGATCCGCCGCCATCGCGCCGTAGATGCGCGTCTGCGGCGTGCTGCCACGGTTCGACATGACCTGGACCTGCTCGTAGTTGAGCCCGGTCGGTTGGGTGACGATGCCGAAGGAGAAGGCGTAGCCCGCGGCGCGCAGCGGCGTCGCGTCGGCCCCGACGATCGTGTTGGCCAGGTTCACCAGCACCGTCTCGCCGGCGGCGAACGCTTCGCTGGGCGTCACCGTCACTGTCTGATTGGCGTTCGACAGCACGAACGCGCCGCTCTTGCCGCCGGTCACCCGGCCGAAGATGCGAAAGCTCGCCCCCGTCACCGTCGCCGGGTTCACCGCGCGGTCGAAGGTCACCGCAATGCTGGCGTTCTGTGCCGCGTTGCTGTTCAGCGTCGGGCTGGTCGAGACCACCTGCATCTGCGCCTGCGCCGATACCGCACCGAAAGCGACGAGCGCCGCCACCGCAAGAGCTGTCCGTCCCATTGTCTCCCCCCGAACCCGAATGGTCCGTCCTTAGCACGATCGGGCGCCTCCCCGACAGGATCAATGCCGGGCACGGCAGCGGATCACCATCGCGCCCCGTTGCCTCAAGCGACGACCCTCGCTGGGCGCGGGCGGCCCGCCCGCTCTGGGAGGCCGGGCGGCGGAGCGACGTCTATCCGGCAAGCGGTGCTCGCGCGCCGGAGCGGGCGAGCCGCCCGCGCTTCGAGCCGGCGCTCGATGGCTTGCGCCATCGCACAGCCCGGCGGGTCTAGCGCAGCCCCGGCGCTTCGTGGCCGCTGGCGGCGACGTATTCCAGATAGCCGCCGCCGTACGGCAGCGGACCGTCTGCGGTCAGCTCGAGGACGCGGTTCGACAGCTGCGCCAGGAAGCGGCGGTCGTGCGAGACGAAGATCATGGTGCCCTCGTAGTCGGCCAGGGCGCGCACCAGCATCTCCTTGGTCGCCATATCGAGGTGGTTGGTCGGCTCGTCGAGGACGAGGAAGTTCGGGTTCTCGTAGAGGATGCGGGCGATGACCAGGCGCGCCTTCTCGCCGCCGGAGAGAATGCGGCAGGTCTTGTCGATGTCGTCGCCGGAAAAGCCGAAGCACCCCGCCAGGGCGCGCAGCGAGCCGATGCTGGCCATCGGGAAGGCGTACTCGAGGGTCTGCATCACCGTGCGCTGCGGCGCCAGCACTTCCATCGCGTGCTGGGCGAAGTAGCCGAGCTTGACGCCGGCGCCGCGGGTGATGGTGCCGCTGTCGGGCGCACTGTCGCCGGCGATCAGCTTGAGCAGGGTCGACTTGCCGGCGCCGTTGACGCCCATCACCGCCCAGCGCTCGCGGCGGCGGATGACCAGGTCGAGGCCATCGTAGATCACCCGCGCGCCGTAGGCCTTGCGCAGGCCGGCGATCTTCACCACGTCGTCGCCCGAGCGCGGGCAGGTGGGAAAGTCGAAGACCAGCGTGCTGCGGCGCTTGGGCGGCTCGAGCTTGTCGATCTTGTCGAGCTGCTTGATGCGCGACTGCACCTGCGCCGCCTTGGCCGCCTGTGCCTTGAAGCGCTCGATGAAGCGCATCTCCTTGGCCAGCTTGGCCTGCTGGCGTTGATAGGCGGCCTCGGCGTGCACGTCGCCGAGGGCGCGCTGCGCCTCGTAGAAATCGTAGTCGCCGGAGTAGCTGGTCAGCTCGCCGCCGTCGATCTCGATGACGCGCTTGACGATGCGGTTCATGAACTCGCGGTCGTGCGAGGTCATCACCAGCGCGCCCTCGTAGCCCTGCAGGAAGTGCTCGAGCCAGATGAGCGATTCGATGTCGAGATGGTTGGAGGGCTCGTCGAGCAGCAGGGCGCTCGGGCGCATCAACAGGATGCGCGCCAGCGCGGCGCGCATCTTCCAGCCGCCGGAGAGGTTGCCGACGTCGCCGTCCATCATCGCCTCGCTGAAGCCCAGGCCGGCGAGGATCTCGCGCGCCCGCGCGTCGAGGCCGTAGCCGTCGAGCTCCTCGAAGCGCGCCTGCACTTCGCCGAAGCGCTCGACCAGCGCCTCGATCTCGTCGGCGCGGGCCGGGTCGGCCATGGCGTGCTCGAGCGCCGCCAGCTCGGCGGCCACTTCGGAGACCGGCCCGACGCCGTTCATCACCTCGGCGACCACCGAGCGGCCCGACATCTCGCCGACGTCCTGGTTGAAGTAGCCGACGCTGACGCCGCGATCGATCGAGATCTGCCCGTCGTCGGGCTGCTCCTCGCCGGTGATCAGGCGGAACACGGTGGACTTGCCGGCCCCGTTCGGGCCGACGAGCCCGACCTTCTCCCCGCGGTGGACGGCCGCCTCGGCCTCGACGAAGAGAATCTGCCGCCCGTGCTGCATGCTGATCTGATCGAGCCGGATCATGAAGCGCCCATCTCTAGCGCGACAGCGGGGAGAGTGCAGCAACCCCCTGG
>JBOHWA010000230.1:0-3914 GCA_050735855.1 Binatia bacterium | reverse complement strand
GAGGGCGCCGCTCCGTCGGCGCCGTGCTCGCGGCGACGAGTCTGGTTGGGATCAGCACGGCGCCGACGGAGCGGCGCCCTCCACTATGCTCGTCGAAGGGTGTCGCCAGCTAGATCGGGAACACGAGCGAGCCGGGGACCAGCAGGGAGTCGTAGATGCACAGGCGTTGGCGGAAGCGCAGGGCGCCGTCGACGCGCACCAACTCGTCGAGGTAGCGGCCGGTGTTGAAGATCGTCGTCTCGGCGTCCGACAGCGTCTGCAGGATCGCGTAGCTGGCGCGCGCCTGGATGACCTCGCCGGCGACCTGGGTGATGCGCAGCCCGCTGATCAGGTGGCGCAGGGAGCGCGGCGCGTAGACGCTGCTGCGGCGCAGCGCGGCGACGCGGTCCTCGAGCATGGCGACGCTCTCGCAGTGCATCACCGCCAGCGGCAGGCCGCGCTCGTGGTTCTCGCGCGGCACGATGCGATAGAGGCACGGGTCGGTGAAGAACCCCGGCCAGCGCTCCAGCTCGTCGTCGTCGAGACAGGCGGCGTATTCGGCGTTGAGCTCGTCGAGCTCCAGTCGCAGCATTCGATCCATGGCGTCGGACACGGCGTGACCGGTCACTTTGCTTTGCCTAAGAACTCAGAAAACCAACAACGGATTACACGGATTAAACGGATTTCTGAGCCCTACTCCGTGAAATCCGTTTAATCCGCTTAATCCGTTGTTGCCTTCTGCTTTCTTGGGCAAAGACCGGTCACTGGTCGCGCCGTCATCCTCAGAGATCCATCACCACCCGATAGTATCGATAAAACCCGCGCAGCGCCGTCTCGGTGATCATGTGCGGGGCGTCGGCGACGTCGCGGCCGCCGAGCTCGATGAGGGCGGCGGCGTCGGGGGCGTGGGCGACGCCGGCCTGCGAGAATTCCATCATTTCGCTGTCGTCGACCGAGACCAGGCCGGCCGGGCCCATCAGGTTGGCCTGGCGCAGGCGGCGGGCGGTCATCGCCTCGTCGTCGTCGGCGTAGCCGAAGAAGGTCCAGATCAGGTCGAACGCCTGCGGCCCGCGCGTCACCAGCTGGCGCGTCGCGAGTGTGTTCGACTGTTGCTGGACGATCAGATTGGGCCACACGGTCTGCATGACCACGGTGGTGTCGCCGGGGAACTCGCGCACCGGATCGAGCAGGCGTGGGTCGCGCAGGGCGAAGTCGGCGAGGAACGACTTCATCTCCGCCGTGCCCGCCGAGGCCTTCTGCTCGCCGCGGCGCGAGATCAGCGCGGCGTGGCGGCCGTGCGCGTCCATGGTCACCGCCGACGGCTGGTCGGCGCGGAACAGCCCGAAGGTGACCAGGAACACGTGCAGCAGGCTGGCGTGGTAGGGATCCTTGATGTTCTCGAACATCAATTTCCAGTTGCTGCGGATGCGCTGGCGCATGTAGCCGAGGACGCGCAGCGCGCGGCCGTCGAAGACGCGGTCGAAGAGCGGCAGCATGGCGGGGCCGAGGTAGGCGTCGAGCGGCTCCACCGCCGGGCTGAACGACGCGAAGACCACGCCGTGCCGTTCGGTGACGGCGAGGCGGCGCAGGCCGTGCTGGCTGAGGTCGAAGTCGGCCGGCATGCCGCCCTGGCCGCGCAGCCCGCGCCGCAGCGGCACCGCGCGCAGCGTGCCGCGCAGATCGTAGGTCCACTGGTGGTAGGGACACATGAACTCGCGCGCGTTGCCGAAGTCGCGCTGGCAGAACTGCACGCCGCGGTGGGCGCAGCGGTTGGCGACGACGTTGAGCTCGCCGCCGGCATCGCGCACCAACACGACCGGATGCTCGCCCAGCGCGGCGCGCTTGAAGTCGCCCGGCGTCGGCACCTCCGCCGCCAGGCCGACGTAGCACCAGCTCGGCCCGCCGAAGATGCGCGCCTGCTCGCGCGCGTAGAGCGCCGGGTCGGTGTAGATCCAGAACGGCACGCGCGCGCCGCCGTCGGCTGGCCAGGTGTGCGGCGGGGGGGAGTCGACCGAGGACACGGGATGCGACTAGCACAGCCGCGTCGACGTGTCCTGCTGCGACCGGACGCGTCGCTGGAGGGCGCCCTGACCGGCTGCAGAGCGATGGGCTGCATCTCACCCGCGTCGGCCACTATCGCCTCTACCGCACCGTCCGCGATCTCCTGCGCGCGCGCTGAGCATCGTCGCCGACCCCGCATCGGGGGTCGCGGCCGGCGACCGTGGACAGCGCCCGGTGCGGTTTGCCATACACCTCGCCGTGGCCGGGGACGCATGAGCATGCTGCAGCACGCAGAGGCGGTGCCGCAGAAGACGGCGCTGATCCTCGGCGATCAGCGTCGCAGCTATGGCGAGCTCGGGCGGCGCACGTGCCAGCTGGCGCGCGCTCTGCGGCGCGCCGGCGTCGGCGCCGGCGACACGGTCGGTGCCGCGCTGCACAACGGCTTCGAATGGTTCGAGCTGCTCAACGCGGTCGGCCTGCTGGGCGCCCAGCTGGTGCCGATCGGCTATCGCCTGAAGGGACCGGAGATCGCCTACATGCTGGGCGATTCCGGTGCCACGGTGCTGCTCGCCGCCGCCGATCTGGCGACGGATGTCGATCGCGCGGCGGCCGACCTGGACTGGCCCGACGCCGCCCTGTGGGTGGTCGGCGAGGGGCGCTGGCGCGGCCGCGCCTACGAAGCGGTGTTGGCCGCCGAGGACGGCGCGCCGCTCGCCGACGCGTTCCCGGGCGGCGGCTTCAACACCATGATCTACACCTCGGGCACCACCGGGCGGCCGAAGGCGATCGAGCGACAGACCGATCCGGCGACGGCGCATCTGGCGATGCGCGGCATGGCGCAGATGTGGGGCCTCGGGGCGGACGACGTCACCCTGGTCGCCGGGCCGTGCTATCACACCGGCCCGGCGAGCTACGCCCAGGTGCATCTGGCGATCGGCGGCACGGCGGTCATCATGCCGCGCTACGACGCCGCCGAGGCGCTGGCCTTGATCGAACGGTACCGGGTCACCAACGCCTTCATGGTGCCGACGCACTTCAGCCGCATCCTGCAGCTCGAGCCGCCGGCGCCCGGCCGCTTCGATCTGTCGTCACTGCGCCTGGTCATGCACTCCGCCGCGCCGTGTCCGCCGCACGTCAAGCGCGGCATCATGCAGGTCTTCCCGCCCGCCACCGTGACCGAGTTCTACGGCGCCTCGGAGGGCGGCTTCACGCGTATCACCGCCGAGCAGTGGCAACACAAGCCGGGCTCGGTCGGCACGCCGTGGCCGGGGCACGAGATCCACATCCTCGACGCGGACGGCGGCGCGCTGCCGCCGGGCGCGATCGGCCTGATCTACGTGCGCGCCCCGCGCATGGACTTCCGCTACCGCGGCGCCGAGGAGAAGACGCGCCAGGCGTTTCGCGACGGCTGCTTCACCGCCGGCGACCTCGGTTGGCTCGACGCCGACGGCTACCTGTTCATCGCCGACCGCCGCACCGACCTGATCATCAGCGGCGGCGCCAATATCTACCCGGCCGAGGTCGAGAGCGCGCTCAGCGCCCACCCGCAGATCGCCGACGTCGCCGTCATCGGCATTCCCGACGCCGAGATGGGCCAGACCGTCCTCGCCGTCGTCGAGTTGCGCCGCGGCGCCCAGGCGAGCGCCGACGAGATCATCGCCTTCGCCCGCCGCGACCTGGCGCACTACAAATGCCCGCGCCGCGTCGAGCTCATCGCCGAGCTGCCGCGCGAACCGCAGGGCAAAGTACGCAAGCGCGACCTGATCGCCCGCTACGGAGAGGCGGCAAAAAGCGTGACCGGTGACCAGTGACCGGGCTTTGCCCAATAAATCGAGCCACGCCGCTCAACCCATTGCTGCGGCGACATCGAGGGTCCCTTCCCCCCTTGCGGGGGAAGGACAGGATGGGGGGTTGCTCGAGCCCCAACGTTTCCT
>JBOHWA010000229.1:0-5331 GCA_050735855.1 Binatia bacterium | reverse complement strand
GTCGCGGTCATGCGCAAGCTCCTCCATGCCATCTACGGCATGCTCAAAACCGATACCGATTTCGACGGCACCAAATTCCGCCGACTCCCGCAGGCGGCTTGACGCCAAAGAGAGTATCTCCCAGCGCGGAGCGCCTGGACTCGATGCGGCGCACAACCCCGGTCGCGAACTGAGCGGCATCGCCACGCGCGAGGGAGAACGTCCACGCTGGGAGCGCGGGCGGCCCGCCCGCTCCGGCGCGCGGCGGCGCGCCGCTACCGCCCTACGCGCACGCCTGCGCGTAGAGATCGTTCAACTGCCGGCGCAGATCCGCGTCGGTCAGCCCCGGCATGCCTGGCTTCAGCGTCTGCAGGATCTTGCAGGCACCCGGCTTGTCGCCGCTGGCGGCGAGCAGGCGGGCCTGCTGGTAGTTGCCTTGGAACCAGCCCATGTCGCCGGGCTTGGTCTTCTCCGTGTAGGTCTTCCAGCGCCCCAGGGCGGCGGCGGTGCGGCCGCGCGCTTCGTCCGCCTGGGCCAGGCCGCGCAACGCGAGCAGCGAGGTCGAATCGTCCTGCAGCACCTGCAGATAGACCTTCTCAGCCGCATCCCAGTCGTTGGCGGTCTCGTGCAGTCGCGCGACGGTGAGCTGCTGCTTGAGATCGGCCGAGCCGCCGGCGCTCGCGTCGTTGACGGCATAGAGCGCCAGCGCGACGCGCGACGCCGCCTCGGCGCCCTTGGCGTCGCCCTGCCCCTTCAGCCGTGCGCCGGCCCTGGCATAGCTCACCGCCAGGCCGTCGATCGCCTCGGGGCGATTCTCCGCCGCCAGCCCGGCGGCGTTCTGGCGCACCGCCTGCTCGGCCTCGGCGAACTGGTTGAGCGCCAGCAGCGCGGTGAGGCGCAGGCGCACCGCCTGCGGCAGCAGCGCCGGCTGATCGGGGAAGCGGGTGGCGAAATCGGCCAGCAGCGCCGCCACCTGCGGATCGGCGCCGTCGCCGCGCAGCGCCAGGTAGACGGCGCGCAGCAGCGTCGCCTTGGCATCGAGCTCCTGCAGGGCGACGTCGGCGCTCTTGTCCTTCTGCTTCTCCTTCAGCGCTGTGCTCTGCGCCGCGAAGCGGTCGAGGTCCTGGCCGATGGCGTCGAGCCGCGCGTTGCGCTGCGGCGGCGTGGCGTCGTCCTTGAGCAGCTCGAAGCGCGACTGCAGCGTTCCAAATGTCGCCCGTAGAACGAAGCTCGGGTCGCCGCTCACCTTGGCGTACTCCTCGATCGCCTCGTTGAACTGGCCGTTCGCCTGGCGGTACTCGCCCAGCCGGTAGCGCGCCTCGTAGGCCAGCGGGTGATCCGGGCTCTGCGCCAGCAGCTCGGTCATCGCCGCCGCGTAGCGTTCGGTCAGGGCGGGATCGGCCTGTTGCGCCAGCAGCGCCTCGAAGGCCTTGAAGCGCAGGTAGCGCGCCTCGCCCGCCCAGGCTGCCGTCGGCGCGCCGGCCAGGGCAGCGTCGAGCTCGGTGGCGGCGGCGGGGAAATCGTTCGCCTTGAAGCGCCCGACGCCGAGCCAGTAGTGCGCCTCGGGTTGAAAGGACTTCGATTCGGCATCGTCGGCCGCGATCAGCTCGCCGAGCAGCGGCGCGGCGCCGTCGAAGTCGTTCTTGGCCAGCATCAGGCGGGCGAGCTCCCACTTGACGCGCGGCGACTCGGCCTTGCCGGCCCACGCCTTGGGATCGTCGATGCGCGACACCATGAGGGCGTCGACCTTGTCCGCCCAGCCCTTGCCCGCGCCGCGCAGCTGGTCCATCAGCGCCGACGCGTCGCGCCGGTAGCGTTCGGCGTCGGCGCCCTTGGCCTTCTCCTCGGCATCGAACAGCGCCTGCAGGCGATAGAACTTGATCAGCGTCACGTCGCCGCCCGACAGGGTACCGGAGCGCAGCAGCTCGTCGGAGTAGCGCAGGGCGTCCTGCACGCGGCCGGCGCGCGCATAGGCGTCGAGGATGCCGAGCCGCGCCTTCCCCTTGCGCTCCGGCGTCGTCGCCGGATCGTCGATCACCAGCCTGAAGTCGCGCACCGCGTCGTCCGCCTCGCCCAGCTCGAGCGAGCACAGGCCGCGGCCGAGCAGGCTCTCGGTGATCAGGTCGCGCTTCTGATCGCCGGCGGCGAACTCCGAGAAGCCCTTCTCGCAGGCGCGCAGCAGTTCCTTGCGCCGCTCGCCGTCGTGCAGGCGGGCGCCGTAGTAGTTGAGCCAGTTCAGATAGTAGAGGGCCTGCGCGGCGACCGCCTGCGACTCGCGGAACTCGGCGCTCTCGTAGAGCGCGTCGAGGTCGCCGTCCTGCTCCATGACGCCTTTCACCAGGTTCTCGGCGCGGCTGCCGCGCGAGGCGTAGATGCCGTTCAGGGGTCCATAGAGGGCGTCAAAGGCGCCGCGCATCGCCTCGCGCTGGCCGGCCTCGTTACCGGCGCGCGCCGCGTTGTCGCTCAGCTCGATGAACTCGAGCACCAGCGGACCGAGCTGGCCGACCCGCCGCTGCTCCTCCGCCGCATCGGCCCCGGCGCCGCCGATCTGGCGCGCCTGGTTGCGGATCTCCCCGGCCGACAGCGCGGCCACCGGCGCGGCAGCGACCAGCAGCCCCGCCGCCACCACCCAAGCGAGCGCGCGCACGGCCTACGACAGCTCCTGGAGATGCTTCGCCATCTCCACCTTCCAGCGCGTGCCGAAGGTGAGGATGACGACGTCGCGGATCAGCTTCTTGCCGTCGTCGAGCTGCACCAGCTCGCCGCCGCCGCCCTTGGCCAGATCGCCGTAGACCTTGGTCACCTGCGAGTAGAAGGCCGGCTTGTCCGGCGCCACGAACGGCTTGTTGCCATGCAGCGACTTCCACAGCTCGCGGTTGAACGTCAGGTGCAGGTGGTCGGTGACGTCGATGGTGCTGAGCGAGCCGCCGTCGGTGCGGAACTGCTTGACCATGACCTCGAGCGCCGGCACGTCCTCGGGATGCGGCGGCGAGCCGCCGATGAGGATGATGATCTTCTTCGACTTCTTGCGCCAGCTGAGCTCGTTGATCGCCGCGTCGACGCCGTCGAGCACCGCCTCCTCCCAGTCGCCGCCGCCGGACGCCGTGATGTTGGACACGAAGGCGCGCAGCTTGTCGGTCTTGAAGCTCAGATCCGACCACTTGACGACGTACTCGTCGCCCTGGTCGCGGTAGACGACGATGCCGATGCGGCTGGTCGGCACCATGCGCTGGATGGTCTCGACCAGGCTTTTGACGTGCTCCTTCACCTCGTCGATGACGAACTGCATGCTCTCGGTGGTGTCGATCACCAGCACCAGGTCGAGGCCGACCTTGCGCAATCCGCCGACGTAGTCGCCGAAGCTGCCGCCGAGGCCGCCGACGCCGCCGCCGCCGAGCGCCAGGCTGGTCGGGTTCACGTCGACCGCCGGGCCGCGGCCGAGCTTGGGGCCGACGCCGGCCATGGTCGGCACGCGCGGGGCGCGCACGTCGCGCACCACCGGCCCGGCCGGGCGCTGCGCCTGGCGGCGCGGCGCCTTGGCGACCTCGAGCAGGCCGGCGTAGTCCTCCATCGACGGCGCCCCGTCGGTCTCCTGCACGCCGACCTCGTCGACGATCTTCACGTTGATCTTCTCCACGGTCTTCATGACCGTGAACGAGATCGTCGCGAACGCGAGCAGCAGCCCGAGGTGGATCAGGAGCGAGGCGCCAAAAAAACGCGCCCCGCCGAAATGCGCGCCCGACCAGGGGTCGAAGCGCGCCGGGTCGCTGTTCTGGTCCTGCTCCGGCGCCGGCGGCGCGGGAGTCGGCTCCTCACTCATGCGCGGCGCTCAGTTCCCCTTGCTGCGCTGCGCGGCGATGGCGACCTGCGTCGCGCCGGCCTTCTGCGCGATCGACAGGATCTTCACCGCTTCGCCGAACAACACTTCCTTGTCGCCCTCGAGCACCACCGGCACGTCGGGGTTGGCGCTGACCAGGGCGCGCAGGACCTCTTCGACCTGGTCCATCGGCGTCGGATTGTTGTTGACGTAGATCTCGTCCGCCGTCGTCACCGAGACGGTGATCTCGCGCGGCTGCGCCGCGGTGGAGTCGACCTCAGGCAGGCTGATCTTGGCGCCCGATTCGACCATCGCCGCGCTGCTGACCATGAAGATGATCAGCAGCACGAGGAAGATGTCGGTCAACGGCGTGATGTTGATGTCCGCCATGATCGGCGAACGGCCGCGCTTCTGCAGACTACCGAGTGCCATGCGCCTGCCGCCCCAGATGGATCGCGTCGAGCACGCGGTTCGAGGCGATGGTCAACGCCGCCTCGATGCGCTCGATGCGCGTCTGGAAGTAGTTGTAGAAGATGACCGCGATGATGGCGACGGCGAGCCCCAGGCCGGTGGCGACCAGCGCCTCGGAGATGCCGGCGGCGACCACGGAGAAGCCGCCGCTGCCCATCGCGGCCATGTTGTGGAAGGCCTTGATGATGCCGATGACGGTGCCGAACAGGCCGATGAACGGCGCGCTGGCGCCGACCGTGCCGAGCACCCACAGCGGCCCCTTGAGCGCCTCGACCTCCTCGAAGCGCTTCTCCTCGGTGATGTCGGCGAGATACTCGAGCGAGTCGCTCGAGTGGCGCGCCAGCACGTCGGTGAAGATGCGGCCGGCCGGGGTCGTGACCTGATTGCGCGCCGTCTGCAGCGCTTCGCTCATCTGGCCCTTCTCGAGCAGCGGCGTGATGCCGCCGGAGAGCTTGAGGGTATCGGTGACGACGTTGCGCAGCGACCAGAGGCGCTCGAACACGATGCTGACGGTGACGATCGAGAAGATGATCAGCGGGTAGGTGGCCAGGGCCCCCTGATGGATCATCTCCAGGATACTCAGTCCTTCCACGGCACTATCCTCCTTACTGATGAACGCCTGCTCGCGGCGCCGCGACGCATTCGGCGCTCCCGCGAGCGCGGGACGCCGGGTGCCGTCGGACATGTGAGGCTCGCTGGGGTGAGCGGGGTCGGAGCGCTGGGTTCTCCGCCGTCGTGAGCGCGTTGCGTTGTCGAGGGAGCTGACTTCGAACTGGCTTCTTCGTAGCGGCAGGGGATGCGGCTGTCAAACATTCCCGGCTCAGCCGGCCCGGCGGGCGCCTGAGCCGCCGCCACACCGCCCGCGGATGTCGAAAACGCTGGCTGAACAGCAGCTTGGCCGGCGACCGCGGGTTGCCAGAGAGTATCGCGAGGGAGGGTGAAAAAAGGCCTTGCGCCGCGCCTCGATCGGCCTGAGAATTCGCCCGTTCCAGCCCCGCCGTCGACCGGCAGCCGGAGTACAGTCATCCATGAACGGCATTGCCCGCATCAGTTTCACCGGTGGC
>JBOHWA010000228.1:0-6251 GCA_050735855.1 Binatia bacterium | reverse complement strand
CGCCGGCCGCCACCTGCTCGAGGCGCCGCTGACCGGTGGCGCGCCGGGCGCGCAGGCGCGCATGCTGGTGTTCATGCTCGGCGGTGACGCCGCGGTGGTCGAGCGCTGCCGGCCGCTGCTGGCGCGGCTCGGGCGGGCCAGCTTTCACGTCGGCGGGCTCGGGCTCGGCAACGTCGCCAAGCTGGTCAACAGCCTGATGGCCTTCTCCGCCACCTGGGTGTCGCTCGAAGGGCTGGCGGTCGCCAGCAAGGCGGGGATCGACGTGCGCACGATGATCGACGTCATCCGCACCGGCGGCGCCGGCAACATCTTCACCGACCGCATGGTCGAGGGCATCAACGAGCGCGGCCGGCCGACGCAGTTCTCGCTGGCGCTGGCCGCCAAGGACGCCGGCCTGCTGCTCGACGTGGCGCGCGAGCACGGCGTGCCGACACCGGCCGCCGCCCAGGTGGCGCAGGCCTTCGTCGCCGCCGTCGGAGCGGGCCTCGGCGAGCGCGACTTCACCGACATCGTCGAGCTGATCGAGCGCCTGGCCGGAATCCAATTGCGCATCGCGCCGCCGGGCGCCCAATAAACTGCGACACGGCGGCGCCCTCCAGGCCGCATGCGCAACGCGCGACGGGCGTACCCGGCCGATTGCTACGTCGGCGCTAACTAAGGGATTTCCCTAGCCAGAAACGGGAAAGTCCCAACTAGCTTCCACACCCCGGTGCGATAGGTTGCGAGCACACATCCGGCGCCCTGCAAGGGCGTACCCCCCGGAGCGAACGGCCGCCCTCTGCTGCCCCAGAGGGCGGCCAACCCCGGGAGCTTCACCGCCGCGTCCATCACTCATCGCGCACTCATCGCGCACTCGTCGCGCAGCAAAGCCGTGCGCTTTTGGGTCTAGAGTATTGTGTAGCGCCTTGCTACGAGAGCGGTCTGGGAGCCGTGGCGACGGCCGACCGCGCTGTCGCTCAACACAGGGGAGATTGCGTTCCGACCGCAGCGCGGACGGCGGCGCGTCAGGGAGGTCATGGCGATGGGCAAACAACGCCGGACGGAGCGCATCATCGAGGTCGTGGGGATCGCCCTGGCTGCGCTGTGCATGTTCAGCGCCGCGACGGCGCTGGGGCTCAGCAACCCGAACGATTTCTGCACGGGCGACCCGTGCATCATCAGCAGCGACAAGGTGGTCACGGCGGGTGCGGTGATCGACTTCGGCACGCGCACCGTCGTGTTGCAGCGCACGCTCGACATCCAGACGCTGCCGAGCGGCAACATCGGCGCGTTCACCCTGAAAGCGGGCAACTTCTCCATCACCGGCGTCGGCCAGATCAAGGGCAACGCGTCGGCCCACTCGGCCGGCTCGGCCACCATCGAAGTCATCAACAACATCCAGCTCAACGGCACCGCCGCCCTCGGGACGGTGCGCTTTCCCGGCCAGGACGGCGGCAGCCTGACCCTGATCACGACGGTCGGGTCGGTGAGCGCCACCGGCCGCATCAACTTGTCGGGCGACGGCATCATCGCCTCGGGCGGCACGCTGAGCATCAACTCGGCCGCCAACGTCACCCTGAACGGCGACCTGCAACTCCCCGGCGGCGGACAGGGTGCCGGCGGCTCGATCGACATCACGGCGGCCGGCAACGTCACGACCACCGGCATCATCGACCTGACCGGCGGTGAAGCCGGCGCCGGATTCCTCGACGTCATCGCGGGCGGCAACCTCTCGCTCGGCGAGACCGACATGTCGGCCAACGGCGATGCCGGCGACGCCGGCCTGGCGACCGTCGACATCGGCGGCAGCTACACGCAGACGGGGCGCTTTTGCGGCCGCGGCGCCGACAACGGCGAGAACTGCGGCGACGGAGCGGACGTCGACGTCACCGCGGTGGGCAACATCACCCTGACCGGCGAGACCGACATCCGCGGTCGCGGGCTCGATTGCGCCGGCGGCTTCCTGGCGCTCGACGGCGAGAGCGTCTTCATCCAGGGCCAGCTGCTGATGAGCGGCACCGGCACCGAGGGCGAAGGCGGCGACCTCGACGTCTCCGGCCGCACGCTGATCAGCCTCACCGGGACGGTCCAGATCGACGGCGGCGACAGCGGCGCCGGCGACGTGCTGTTCCTCAGCGACGGCAACATCAACCTCGGCGGCATCATCAACGCCTTCGGCCGCTCGTCGATCAGCCCGGGCTCGTCGCTGGTCGAGATCGATTCCGGCGCCGTCCTCACCGTCACCGGCGACATCAACGCCAGCGGCGGCAACCTCGCCCCCGGCGGCGACGTCACCCTGGCCGGCTGCGACGTGCTCGTGCAGGCGACCGCCGATCTGGTCTCGCTCGGCGACCTCGGCGCCATCACGGTCGAGGGCAGCGACAAGGTCATCCTGAGCGGCCGCTTCACCGCTTCCAGCAACGGCGGCAACGATATCGAGTTCGGGCCGCGCGCCAACCCGCCGACCCTGACCGGCGCGGTCTTCTCGCCCGCGGCGACGCTCATCCTCAACATCAATCTGATCGCCTGCCGCATCTGCGAGACCAACATCGACTGCACCGACAACAACGCCTGCACCGACGACACCTGCAACAACGGCACCGCCTGCCTGCATGCGCCGCACGTCGGCTCGTGCAGCGACGGCAACGCCTGCACCATCGGCGATACCTGCGCGGCCGGCAGCTGCGTCGGCGGCCCGGTGACCACCTGCAACGACAACAATGTCTGCACGACCGACAGCTGCGTGCCGGCGACCGGCTGCGTCAACGCGCCGTTCCTCGGCGCCTGCAATGACGGCAACCTGTGCACCACCGGCGATTCCTGCGCCACCGGCTCGTGCACCGGCGCGCCGATCAACTGCGGCGACGGCAATCCGTGCACCAACGACGTGTGCACCGGCGGCGCCTGTAGCAATCCGCCGAACAGCAATCCCTGCAGCGACGGCAACGCCTGCACCATCGGCGATACGTGCAGCGCCAGCGCCTGCGCGCCCGGCGCGCCGGCGACCTGCAACGACAGCAACGTCTGTACGACCGATTCGTGCAGCCCGTCGATGGGCTGCCAGAGCGTGCCGATCCCCGGCTGCGCCGACACCGACGGCGACGGCAAGCTCGACGGCGCCGACGAGTGCACGACGTTGAATTGGTCCACCCAGCCGACCACGCCGCCAAATCAGCACCCGCTCAAGTTCGGGGTGAAGGCGACCAAGCTCTCCCGCCCCGACGGCCAGCAGACCGTGCTGCTCAAGGGACTGTTCAACGTCGCGACGCCGGCGCCGTTGATCAACCCGGCGCTCAACGGCCTGCACGTCTATGTCGCCGACGCGGGCGGCGCGCTGTTCGACGTCAGCCTGCCGGGTGGCACCGGCTGCATCCCCGGCGACGGCTGGACCACCGCCGGAAGCGCGTGGAAGTACCGCAACAAGTCCGGCGCCCTGCCGCCGGGCTGCGCGCCCGGCTCGGCGCGCGGCGTCGCCTCGGTGCTGATCAAGGACGCTCGGCTGGCGACCAAAGCGGCCCTGCAGTTCAAGATCAAGGCGAAGGACGCCACCCTGTTGCGCGATCCGACCCTGCCGCTCAACCGCGTGCAGATCTCGGTGGCGCTCGCCGCCCAGACCTCACCCGGCGTCGCCAGCACCCAGGCGCGCATCGGCCAGTGCGCCGAAGGCCTGATCACCGGCAACCCCATCGCCAGCTCCGGCCCCAAGCCGTTCTGCAAGGCGAAGGTGGTCGGACCGGCGATCGACGCAGCGAGCTGCAAGGGACGCTGAGGGCAGCCGGGAGACGGGAGATAGAGTCCCGTCTCCCGGCTTTGCCCAAGAACTCAGCAAACCAACAACGGATTACGCAGATTAAACGGATCTGACGGAGCAGGGCTCAGAAATCCGCTAAATCCGCGCAATCCGTTGTTGCCTTCTCCTTTCTTGGGCACAGCCCCGTCTCCCGTCTCCCGTCTCCCGTCTCCCGTCCGGGGCCGGAGGCGCCGTCCACCCGTTGACAGTCCCGGTACCGGTGTCGTACGCACGCCGGAATTCCGTACTGGCTGACCGGGCTGTCTGGGGAGGTGAGGAATGCGTGTAGCGTTTCAGCGGATCGCTGTGGCCGTCGCTCTGCTGGCTGTCATCGCAGCGCCGGCGCTGGGTCGGACTGACTGCAAGACCAACAGCACGGCGGTCTGCGTCGACCTCGCCAACCAGGTCGGCACCTACGACCGCCTGCTGTGGGCGATCTGCGCCGCCGATACCGCCACCGTGTGCACGTGCTACGACGCCCAGCAGCGCGAGGCCGGCGTCGACTGGTGTCAGTGGGCCTCCTGCGCCTGCTCGTCGCTCGGCGACGCGACGCTGAAGACCGGCGCCTGCGGTCTGTCGACCGCGTGCTCGACGCTGGCCACCCTCAAGCAGCAGAATCAGGCGCTGGAGAAAGCGGCAGGCCCGGCGCAGCTCGCCGCCCAGGTCGCGCAGGTGCGCGATGGCCAGGAGGTCGACTGCTCGCCCGACACCTGCATGGCGGTCGGCTCATCATGCGCCCGCGCCGCCGGTGGGCTGGAGATTCTGAAGAATCAGGGCGTGGTCAAGAATGCGGCGGCCTGCGTCGCGCTGGCCAAGGATCCGCAAGCCTTCAGCAAGCATCTGAAGGTCGATGGGCTGTCGCCCGCGATTGCGGTCTGCGCCTGCGCCGCGGTGTTCTGAGCCCGGCGCCGCCCGGCGCCGCGGCGGTTTGCCGCACGCATCAGTGCCGGCCGGTCGACTTCAGTTCGACGTGCACGTTGTGCGTGCGCGCGTACTCGAGGATCAGCGCCCGCGCCAGGCGGCTGGGCCGGAAGCGCCCCTTCTCCCAGCGACTGACCGTACCGACGGTAATGCCCAACGCCTGCGCCAGTTCCTCCTGCGTCAGGTGGAGTTGCTGCCGCATGCCGCGGATCACGGCGCTGAGCGGATCGGCCGCGAGCGGAGCGTCGATACCACCGGCCGATGGTCGGGTGGTGTCGATCGCCTGCGCTGCACCGTTGAGATGTTCGTTGTTCATGAGTCTCCCTGGGTCTCCTCACGCGATGTGCTGAACTCATATGCAAGGCAAGATGCATGCCGAGAGTCCCGGCGATCAGACTTGCCGGGTGCGCAAGCACTTTTCGCCGGTCGTGGCCGAACGCCCGGCAGGACGCCGTGGCGACGGATAAGCGCATTCCCCCAAGGCGCCATCTTTTCGACTGGGCGATCGGCGACCGGTACCGCTTACAAACGACCGACCCGGGCACCGTCGCCGAGCGCCTGACAGGCGGCCGGCGGTTGGCTATACACGGCGGCCATGCCCGCCCCGCGCGCGCTCTGCGCCCTCGTTGGCGCGCTGTGGCTCGCCGCCGGGCGTGCGCCCGCGCCGGCGGCGCAGGCAGAGCCCACGGCAGAGCTGGCGATCGGCGAGGTGGCGGACCACAGCGCCGTGGTCTGGGCGCGTTGCGCACCGCCGAGCGCGCTGCATGTGCACCTCGACGGCCGCGAGGGCGACCTCGGCCGCGCGGTCGAGACGGCCTCCGACGGCACGGCCCACATCGCGCTCGCCGCGCTGAGCCCGGCGAGCGGCTACCGCGTGCGCGCCTGGTGCGGCGCGGACGACGGATCGGCGCGCGTCGCCACGTTTCGCACGGCACCGGCGCCGGAGGTCGCTGCGCCGCTGCGCTTCGCCTTCGGCGGCGACGTCGGCGGGCAGAACGTCTGCCGCGACGCGCAACGCGGCTACCCGATCTTCACCCACATCGCGGCGCGCCGGCCGGACTTCTTCATCGGCCTCGGCGACATGATCTACGCCGACGATGCCTGTCTGCCGCTCGGGCGCTACGGCAACGCACAGATCCCCGGACCGCCGCCGGCCACCGACCTGTCCGGCTTTCGCGCCCACTGGCGCTACAACCGCGCCGATCCGGCCTTCGCCGACCTGCTCGCGCAGGTGCCGCTGATCGCCGTTTGGGACGACCACGAGATCATCAACGACGCCGGCCCGCGGCAGGCGGCGGCGGCGACGGCCCCCGGCGTCGACCTGCTGCCCCCGGCCCTGCGCGCCTTTCTGGAGTACCAGCCGCTGCGGCCGCCGGCCGACGACCCGACCCGGCTCTACCGGCGCCTGCGTTGGGGCCGGCACGCCGAGCTCTTCCTGCTCGACACGCGGCAGTACCGCAGCGCCAACTCCGCGCCCGACGGCGCCGGCAAGACCATGCTCGGCACCGCCCAGCTCGCCTGGCTGGCGGACGCGCTACAGACCTCGGACGCGACCTGGAAG
>JBOHWA010000227.1:0-11703 GCA_050735855.1 Binatia bacterium | reverse complement strand
CTCCTCGAGCGAGGAGAGCGACTTCTCGTACAGATGGTCGCGCGGCAGCACGACGAAGGTGGGCGTCTCGGGGCAGATGAGCGCCAGCGGCCCGTGCTTGAGCTCCGAGGCCGGGTAGGCCTCGGCGTGGACGTAGGCGATCTCCTTCAGCTTCTGCGCCCCCTCGAGCGCCACCGGATAGCCGCCGGCGCGACCGATGAAGAAGGCGTTGAGCGAGCCGGCGTACTTGCGCGCCACGGCGCGCACTGGCTCGGGGTTGTGCAGGATCTCGCGCATCTGATCGGGCAGCTTGTGCAGCGCCTCGATCAGGCGCCGGCCGGCGGCCGGTGACAGGTCGCGGATGCGGCCGAGGTGGACGGCGAGCAGCGCGAAGGCCACCAGCGTGCAGGTGAAGCTCTTGGTCGAGGCCACCGAGATCTCCGGGCCGGCGTGGATGTAGACGCCGCCGTCGCACTCGCGCGCGATGCTGCTGCCGACGGCGTTGACGACGCCGAGCACCCGGCCGCCCTTGCGCCGCACCTCGTGCACCGCCGCCAGCGTGTCGGCCGTCTCGCCCGACTGGCTGACCGCGATGTACAGACAATCCTTCTCGATCACCGGGTTGCGGTAGCGGAACTCGGAGGCCGCTTCGGCGTCGGCCGGCACGCGCGTCAGCGCCTCGATCAGGTGCGCGCCGCCGATGCCCGAATAGTACGCCGAGCCGCAGCCGAGGATCTTGATGCGCTTGATATCGAGCAGGTCGCGGGCGGTGAGGTTCAGCCCACCCAGATGCGCGGTGCTGAACTGGCCATCGAGCCGGCCGGACAGCGTGCGCTCACACGCCTCGGGCTGCTCGAGGATCTCCTTCAGCATGTAGTGCTCGTGCTCGCCGCGGTCGTAGGCCTCGTGCCCCCACTGGACGGTGGTCGTGCTCTTGCTGGTCGGTTGGGCGTCGAGGGTGCTGGTGCGGAACCCGCCGGCGTCGACCACCGCCACCTCGCGGTCGTCGAGGTAGACGACCTGCTCGGTGTGGCGCACCAGGGCGGCGACGTCGGAGGCGACGAACATCTCCTTCTCCCCCAGGCCGATCACCACCGGACTGCCGTTGCGCGCCGCCACCAGCCGGTCCGGCACGCGCGCGTCGACCACGACGATCCCGTAGGTGCCCTGGATCGCCATCAGCGCCTGGCGCACCGCCTGGTCGAACTCCCCGCCCTGCGCCTCGATCAAATGCGCCAGCACCTCGGTGTCGGTGTCGGACCGAAAGACGTGCCCCTGGGCCTCGAGCTCGGCGCGCAGCGCCGCCGCGTTCTCGATGATGCCGTTGTGCACCACGGCGAGGTTGCCACTGCAGTCGAGGTGCGGATGCGCGTTGACGTCGTTGGGCTGGCCGTGCGTCGCCCAGCGCGTGTGCGCAATGCCGAGCGTGCCCTTCAGCCGCCGCGGCAGCGTCGACTCCATCTGGCGGATCTTGCCCGCCGCCTTGTGCACCTTGAGGCCGCCGCGCGTCAGCACCGCGACGCCCGACGAGTCATAGCCGCGATACTCGAGCCGATGCAGCCCGGCGATCAGAATAGGCAGCGCCTCCTGCCGCCCGACATAGCCAACAATTCCACACATGCACCCTCCGCTCAGCAAATCCCTCGGACGTGACCGGTGACCGGACTTTGCCTACGACCTCAGAAAACCAACAACAGATTGACGCGGATCGAACGGATTCACGGAGTAGGGCTCAGAAATCCGTTCAATCCGCGTAATCCGTTGTTGCCTCTCTGCCCCTTGGGCAAAGCGACGTGACCGGTCACGCCCCCCCCCCGCCCATCTGGCGACGAAGGACTGGGTGCGCTAGGTGGAGTCGTTATGCCTGAATTCGTCTACACGATGTACAAGCTGCGCAAGACCGTCGCCTCCGACAAGGTCCTGCTCGACGACGTCACGCTGGCGTTTCTCCCCGGTGCCAAGATCGGCGTGCTCGGTCCCAACGGCGCCGGCAAGAGCACGTTGTTGCGCATCATGGCCGGGGTCGACACGGAGTTCACCGGCGAGGCGCGGGCGACCCCTGGGGTGCGGGTCGGCTTTCTGCCGCAGGAGCCGCATCTCGACGCGAGCAAGGATGTGCTCGGCAACGTCGAGGAAGGGGTGGCGGAGATCCGCGCCCTGCTGCACGAGTTCGAGGCGCTGACCGCCAAGTTCAGTGAGCCGATGGGCGACGACGAGATGAACGCCCTGTTGGACAAGCAGGCCAAGCTGCAGGACGCCATCGACCACGCCAACGCCTGGGAGCTCGATCGCACGCTCGAGATCGCCATGGATGCGCTGCGCGTACCGCCTCCCGACGCCGACGTCAGCACGCTCTCCGGCGGCGAGCGCCGCCGCGTCGCCCTCTGCCGGCTGCTGCTGCAGAAGCCCGACCTGTTGCTGCTCGACGAGCCGACCAACCATCTCGATGCCGAGTCGGTCGCCTGGCTCGAGGTGTTCCTCAAGGAATACAAGGGCACCGTCGTCGCCGTCACCCACGATCGCTACTTCCTCGACAACGTCGCCGGCTGGATCCTCGAGCTCGATCGCGGCCGCGGCGTGCCGTTCGAGGGCAACTACTCGTCCTGGCTCGAACAGAAGCAGGCGCGCATGGCGCGCGAGGACAAGCAGGCCTCGGCCCGCCAGCGCTCGCTGCAGCGCGAGCAGGAGTGGATCCGCATGTCGCCGCGCGCCCGCCAGGCGAAGAGCAAGGCGCGCATCGCCGCGTACGAGCAATTGCGCGGCGAGGAAGCCGATCGCGCGCCGGAATCGGTCGAGATTGCCATCCCGCCGCCGCCGCGCCTCGGCGATCTGGTGGTCGAGGCCAAGGCCCTGGGCAAGGGCTATGGCGATCGGCTGCTGATCGACGACCTGTCATTCACCCTGCCGCCGGGCGGCATCGTCGGCGTCATCGGCGCCAACGGCGCCGGCAAGTCGACCCTCTTCCGTCTGATCGTCGGGCAGGAGGCGGCGGACAGCGGCGCGCTGCGCGTCGGCGACACGGTCCAGCTGGCCTACGTCGATCAGTCGCGCGACGAGCTCGACCCCGACAAGAACATCTTCGAGGAGATCAGCCAGGGCGACGACCGCATCAAGATCGGCAAGCGCGAGGTGGCGTCGCGCGCCTACGTCGCCTCGTTCGGCTTCAAGGGAACCGATCAGCAGAAGAAGGTCGGCGTGCTCTCCGGCGGCGAGCGCAACCGCCTGCACCTGGCCAAGATGATCCGCCGCGGCGGCAACGTCCTGCTGCTCGACGAGCCGACCAACGACCTCGACGTCGACACCCTGCGCGCCCTCGAGGAAGCCCTGGCCGGCTTCTCCGGCTGCGTCGTGATCATCTCGCACGATCGCTGGTTCCTCGACCGCCTCGCCACCCACATCCTGGCCTTCGAAGGCGACAGCCACGTCGAGTGGTTCGAGGGCAACTACCAGGACTACGAAGCCGACCTGCACCGCCGCCGCGGCCACGACGTCGACCAGCCGCACCGCCTCAAGTTCAAGCCGCTGCACCGCTGAGGCCGGCGACGTCATGCACATCGTCGTCTTCACCGACGGCGCCGCGAAGGGCAATCCCGGCCCGGGCGGCTGGGGCGCCATCGTCGCCACGTCCGACGGGCGGGTCAGCGAGCTCGGCGGCGGTGTGCGCCACACGACCAACAACCAGATGGAGATGACGGCGGTGATCGAGGCGCTGCGCCATCTGCGCGACGTGCCCGAGAAGGTCGCCGTGCATACCGACTCGACCTACGTCATCCGCGGCATCACCGACTGGATCCGCGGCTGGCGCCGGCGCGGCTGGCTCACCGCCGACGGCAAGCCGGTGCTCAACCGCGAGCTGTGGGAGATCCTCGCCGAGCTGGTCGCGGCGCGCGGCCGCGGCGGCGTCGCCTGGCACTACGTGCGCGGCCACTCCGAGATCCCGGGCAACGAGCGCTGCGACGAGATCGCCACCGAGTACGCCGCCGGCCGCGACCCCGGCCTCTACGACGGCCCGCTGCGCGACTATCCGATCGCCATCCACGACGTGCCCGAGGACACCTCCCTGCCCGTGCGCTCGGGCAAGCCGGCCGCCAAGCAGCCACCCTACTCGTACCTGAGCGTCGTCGACGGCCAGCCGATGCGCCACCCGTCCTGGGCGGAATGCGAGCGGCGCGTCAAAGGCGTCAAGGGCGCCCGCTTCAAGAAGGCGACCAGCGCCGACGACGAAGCCTCCATCCTCGCCGCCTGGGGCCTGCCGCCGCTCCGATAGGTCGCGCGCCCCGGCCGCACCGTCTTGATTCTGGTCGTCCAGAATGGAACGGAGCGCGGGTGCCGTCGATCGACCTAGGCTACGAAGCGTACATCGTGCGCGCCATGTCGGCGGACGCGAGCGATCTGTCGTGGCTCGCGTCCGTGCTCGAATGCGGGTTCGATCCCGTCGAGGGCGGCACCCCGCACAGCGAGGTGACGCTGACGATCGATGCCGTCGCCCACGACGCTCTCCTGGCAGGCGGGCGCAGCGAGACGGCCGCAGAGGTCGAGACCTTCGCCCAGGACACCGGCGGCTATCTCTGCCAGCCGTGGAGCGCCGGCGCCGACGCGCTGGTGATTCGCGATCCGCAGCTGCCCGGCTTCTACCGGCTGTCGCCGGCACGGCGCGCGGTGGAGATCCTCGCCCGCACGCACACCCTCGCCTGCCGCCACGCCCTGATGCGCGTAGTGCGCGAGCTGGCAATGGACCGTATCGTCGCCACCGGCGGCGTCCTGGTGCACGGCGCCGCGTTCCACACCGACGGCGGTGCGGTCGTGGTGTCGGGGCTGAAGCGCCGCGGCAAGACCTCCCTGCTGCTGGCGCTGCTCCAGCACACCGGGGTCGCCTACATCAGCAACGACCGCTGCGTGCTGCGCGTCGACGGCGCGGCGGCCAGCGTGCGCGGCCTGCCGACCCTGGTGTCGATCACCCGCAGCGGCCTCGACGCCGCGCCACGCTTTCGCCAGCGCCTCTTCGCCCTCCGTCCCGATCTCGCCGCCCGCGACGCCGCCAGCGTTGGCTTCGGCCCCGACCTGTTCGCCCGCGTCCTGGATTCGCCGCGCGCCGCCGCCGGACCGCTGGCGGCGTGTCTCTTCCCGCGCGTCACCGCCAACCCGGAGCGGCTGGTGCTGCACCGCCTGTCGATCGCCGAGGCGCTGGCGCAGCTCCGCGAGGGCTTGTTCCGCGCCACCCGCGCCACGCTGCTGGCCGATGTGTTCAGCAGTGCAACGGCGCGCGGCCGGTCGCCGTGGGAGCTCGGCGAGGCCACCGCGCATTGGCTCGCCGCGAACTGCCCGTGCTTTCTAGTCGAGCTCGGCGGCGGCGCGCCACCGACGGCCGAGGAGTGCCGCGCATTGCTGGCGCACGTCGCGGCCGGCGGCAGCGCCGCCGGTCGTCCTTGACACAGCCGGCCCGCGCAGAGATGGAACCCTGATGCACGGCGTGGCTCGAGACGAGGGGTTGAACGCGGACGGCGAGGAGACGCCGGCGTGTTGACCGTGTTCATTGCGACCCGCAACGGCGCCGCAACCCTGCCGCGCACCCTGACCGCCTGCCAACAGCTGCAGGCGCCGCGCGGCGGCTGGAAGATTGTCGTCGTCGACAACGCCAGCGACGACGGATCGGCGCGGGTCGCCGGGAGATTTGCTGGGCAGCTGCCCCTGACGGTGCTGCATGAGCCGCGGCGGGGCAAGAACCGCGCGCTCAACGCGGGCCTGCAGGTGCTCGAGGGCGACCTGGCGGTGTTCAGCGACGACGACTCTCTTCCCGCGTCCGATTGGCTGGTGCAATTGCGCACCGCCGCCGATGCGCACCCGGAGTGCGCCATCTTCGGCGGGCGGATTCTGCCGCTCTGGGAGGCGGAGCCGGAGGAATGGCTGCTGCAGTGGGTTCCCCACGCCCCCTCGTTCGGCCTCACGGACGCAGACTTACCGGAAGGCCCCTGCGAGGCGACCAAGGTGTGGGGACCGAACATGGCGATCCGGGCCGAGTGGTTCCACCAGGGGTATCGGTTCGACGAGCGCCTCGGGCCGAACGGCTCCCCGACCTATTCCATGGGGGGCGAGACGGAGTTCACGTTGCGTCTGACGATTGCGGAAGGTCTGACGTGCTGGCATTGCAGGGGCGCGCTGGTGCACCACATCATCAAATCACAGGCGATGACCCGAGACAGGATTCTGAAACGTGCCTTTCGCCTGGGCCGATGCGTCCACCGTGAGTCGCGCCAGCACGCCGTCGCCGGACGTCCGCACGTGCCGCGCAACGCGTCCGCGATCTGCGCCGGCCTGGCGCGCGAGCTCACCAACCTCGCCTCCGCCTACCGGGCCGCGGATGCGCGCCGCCTGTTCCACGCGCGCTGGCAGCTCAATCTGTGGTGCGGCTGCCTGTACGAGGCGCTGAGCACGCGCTACCGGCTCCAGCGCCCCGCGCTCGATATCCATCCGCATGCCTGATCGACCACCCGCCGGGGCCGGCACCGACACGACGGGTCCGCTGGTCAGCGTGGTGCTCCCCACCTACGATCGCGGCTGGCTCCTCGGCCGGTCCATTCGCAGCGTCCTGGAGCAGAGCTACCGGGATTTCGAGCTCATCGTCGTCGACGATGGCTCGACCGACGACACGGCGGCCGCGGTGGCCCGCTTCGACGACCCGCGCATTGCGTACCTCCGACTCGACCAGAACCGCGGAGCGGCCGCGGCGCGCAATGTCGGCATCCGGCGGGCGGCCGGGCGTTTCCTCGCCTTCCAGGATTCCGACGACGAATGGCTGCCGGACAAGCTCGACCGCTGCATGCGGGCCTTCGCGAGTTGCCCGGCGGAGGTCGGGATCGTGTACTCCGACATGCAGCGCATCCAGCGCGACGGGGAGAGCAGCTACCACCGGTCTCCCGACCTCGTGCCCGGCGTGCTGATCGACCCCAACACGCACTTCTACCAGGTCTGCCGACTCGGGATACAGTCGACGGTCATCCGGCGCGAATGCCTGGAGGCGGTCGGCGGCTTCAACGAGGCGTTTCCCTCGCTCGAGGATCTCGAGCTCTTCATCCGGCTCTCGCGGCGCTATGGCTTTCATCATCTCGAGCTCCCGCTGGTGCGCTACCACGAGACCGACGGGCTCTCGAATAACATGCCGGCGAAGGTCATCGCGCGCCGCCTGTTGCTGGCGCTCTATGGAGCGGACCTGCAGCGACACGACCCCGAGTTCCTCAGCCGCGAGTCGGCGTGGGTGCGCGCGTCGGAGCGGCCGCGCGAGGACGCCGCGAGCGGCTCGTGATCGAGATCAGCATCTGCGTCTGCACCTTTCGCCGGCCGGCAGGACTGGTGCGGCTGCTGCGCTCGCTGCGTGGGCTCGATCCGGCGACGCCGCCGCACGAAGTCATCGTCGTCGACAACGACGCCGCCCGCAGCGGTGCGCCGGCCGTCCGCCAGGCGCAGGCCGAAGGGTTGTCGGTGCAGTACGTCGTCGAGCCGGTGCGCGGCATCGCCCGGGCGCGCAACCGCACGCTCGAACCGGCGACCGGCACCTTCGTCGCCTTCATCGACGACGACGAGGAAGCCGATCCGCAATGGCTCGTGCGTCTGTGGAGCGAGGTCACGCGCCACGACCACGACGGCGGCTGCGGACCCGTCGTCCCGCGCTTCAACGATCAGACGCCGGGCTGGCTGATCGAGGGCCGCTTCTTCGAGCGCCCGCGTCCGTCGACCGGCACGATACTGGCCTCCTTTCAGCTGCGCACCGGCAACGCGCTCATTCGGCGCTCGCGCCTGCTGGCGTTGTCGGGACCATTCGACGAGCGCCACAACCTCACCGGCGGCGAAGACACCGAACTGTTCGTGCGCCTGCTCGCGGGCGGCGCGCGATTCATCGCCGTCGACTCGGCCATCGTCTACGAGCATCTGCCCCCGAACCGAACGACACTGCGCTGGCTGTTGCAGCGACGATTTCTCAACGGCATGGGCGGCGCGCGACAGTACGCCAACAGCGTGCCCTCCCCCACACCGGAACGCTGGCAGCGCGCAAGGCCGTTGGCCACGGGGCTTGCGTGGGGCACCGTCGGCCTGCTGCTGTTGCCGGTGTCTCCCATCTACGGCACCGATCGACTGAGCCTGGCGGCGCGCCACCTCGGGCGCTGCGCGTTCCACTGCGGCTTCTCCTTCCAGGCCTACGCGCGCGAATCATGGCGATGACCGCGCATCCGGCGATCGCGGCGGTGCCGGCGGATACCGCGAGACCGTTCTGGTCGGTGATGATCCCGACCCGCGATCCGCATCCCGACTACCTGGCGCGTGCGCTCGCCGCGCTGCTCGACCAGGATCCCGGCCCGGCGGCGATGGAGATCGCCCTGATCGACGACGCGTCGACCACCATCGATGCGCGGCGCTGCCTGCCCGCCGCGGCAAGCGAGCGCGTCGCCTGGTTCCGTCACGAACACCACGTCGGCATCGGTCGCAACTGGAACACGTGCATCGCGCGGGCGCGCGGGCAGTGGGTGCACATCCTGCACCAGGACGATCTGCTGCGCCCCGGCTTCTACGACCGCCTGCGGGCCGGCATCGAGTCTGCCCCGGCGGCCGGCGCCGCGTTTTGTCGCGACGTGGTCATAGACGCCCAGGACGCCGAGATTCAGGGGCAGCGCCAGCTCCGCGCGACGCCGGGCGTGGTCGAGGACTGGGTCGAGCACATCGTCGTCGGGCTGCACCTGCGCGCGTCGGCGCTGGTGGTCCGGCGCAGCGTGTACGAGGCGCTCGGCGGCTTCCGCCTCGACCTGCACTATGCCCTCGATTGGGACATGTGGAAGCGCATCGCGGCCGCCTATCCGCTCTGGTACGAGCCGGCGCCGCTCGCCTGCTACCGCCGCCACGCGGGGTCGGCGACGTCGACGTTCGTGCGCTCGGGCGCCAACATCGCCGAGATCCGCCGCAGCATCGAGCTGTCGGCGCCATTGCTGCCGCCCGCGATGGCCGCGGACGCGACGCGCCGAGCGCGCGCGAACTACACGACCTACGCCGTGAACCTGGCGTGGCGTGCGCTGCAGGCCCACGACCTGCGCGCCAGCCTGGCGCAGATCCGCGAGGCGCGGAAGCTCACCTCGGGCATCGCCGTCGCCCAGGCCGTCGGCCGCCTCCTGGCGCGCGCGGCGCGCCCGCCGCGCTAGCGGCCACCGCCGCCCCCTCTCTGCTTCGTTCGGTAGCGCGGGCAACAAATGCCGCGCCGCGTGGCATCCTTCATGCCGGGGAACGCGGTGCGGCACCCGATTGCGGTCGGCGTGCCGGCGCCGGCGAGCGGTGGCCCGGGCGTTGGCTGCGGGGCGGGCTGGCACCGCCGTTGCTCGAATGAGGGAATGCGGGATGGGCCGATGGTGGGAGGACGCGATGCGTAGGCGGCGTGACGTGTGGAGTGCGTTGAGGTTCGCGCTGGTCGCCTGCCTGGCCATGGCCGGCGCCGCCCCCGCCGGCGCGGTGTCGTATGACATCGTCTATGTCCGCCAGCCGCGTTTCGGCGACACCAACAACACCACCTGGCCCGAGGTGGCGCATCCGGCCAGCCTCGAGCCCGGCGCCGACCTGATGCTGCTGCGCCCCAACGGCAGCCAGGAGGTGCTGGTCGCCGGCGGCGTCGGCGCCGTCACCGACCCGTTCGTCTCCTTCGACGCGCAGTGGGTCTACTACAGCCTCTTCTATGACGTGCGCCCGCAGGGCTACAACTCGCAGCGCGGCCTACCCTACGGCGGTGCCGACATCTTCCGCATCAACCTGCAGACCCGCGCCATCGAGCAGCTCACCTTCGGCGAGTTCACGCCCAACACCGGTGCCGGGCACTTCGACGAATCCAACCCGGTCGATCCGCCCGGCAGCTTCGATCGCCTCGGCTACGGCATCCTCAACCTCGGGCCCGCGCCGCTCGCCGGCGGCAAGGTCGCGTTCAGCAGCAACCGCAACGGCTTCGTGCCGCCGCGCGGGCTGACCAACCCGACGCTGCAGCTCTACGTCATGGACGCCGACGGCGGCAACGTGACGCAGATCGCGCCGATGAACATCGGCAGCGCGCTGCATCCGACGCCGCTGCGCGACGGCCGGCTGATGTTCTCGACGCTCGAGTCGCAGGGCCTGCGCGACGGGCGCATGTGGGGCATCTGGTCGATCTGGCCCGACGGCCGCCACTGGCAACCGGTGGTCAGCGCCTTCCGCGGCGGCCAGGCGTTCCACTTCATGACCCAGCTGTCGAGCTCCGACCTGGTGGTGGTCGACTACTACAACCTCAACAACAACGGCTTCGGCGCCCTCTACCGGATGCCGGTCGAGCCGCCGGCCAACACCCCGCCGTTCTTCAGCGCCTTCCCGGAGGACAACCCGGGCATCGCACAGACCGTCGGCGGCGGCTTCATGTACCCGTTCACCATGCCGTTCACGCCCTACGGCATGTACTCGATCACGCCGTTCACGCACGGCAACGACGAGGCGGCCCCGATCGGCGGCAACGGCACGCGGGTGGGCAAGTTCACCCATCCGAGCGCGGCGCCGAACGACGACCTGCTGGTGGTCTGGTCGCCCGGCCCATGCAACGACCTCAACCGGCCGACCACCCAGCCGGTGTACGATGCCGGCCTCTATCTGATGCCCGGCGGCGATCCGGTGAACAGCCCGGCCGGGCTGACGCTGATCAAGAACGACCCGGCCTACAATGAATCGTGGCCGCGCGCCGTGGTCTCCTACCAGGCGGTGCACGGCGTCGCCGAGCCCGACCCGCTGCCCTGGCTGCCCAACGACGGCTCGCTGCACGCCGAGCTGCCGGCCGGCACGCCGTACGGCCTGGTCGGGACCAGCAGCGTGTACAAGCGCGAGAGCTTTCCCGGCCTGGTGACGCAGTGGTCGGACACCTTCGACGGCCTCGACGCCTTCAACACCTACGAGAACGATCAGAGCAGCAACTGGTTCACCCAGGGCAGCGACGCCGGCCGCTACGCCAACAGCGACATCTGGGCGATCCGCATCGTCGGCATGGAGCCGAGCACGCACCGCAGCTACGGCCCGCACGGCGGTCCGAGCGGCGGCCAGCTCTTCGCCAGCCACGCCATGGAGCGGCTGCGCATCCTCGGCGAGATCCCGCTGCGCAAGACCGGCCCCGGCGGCCAGCCGCTGCTCGATGCCGAGGGCAACCCCGACACCAGCTTCCTGGTCAAGCTGCCGGCGGACACCCCATTCACCTTCCAGACCCTCGACCGCAACGGCATGGTGCTCAACGCCGCGCAGACCTGGCACCAGGTGCGCCCGGGCGAGGTGCGCAACGACTGCGGCGGCTGCCACGCCCACAGCCAGGCGCCGTTGCCCTTCGCCGGCACCGCGGCGGCGCGGCCGGGGTACCAGGTCGCCGACCTGAGCCGCACCACGCCGCTGCTCACCAGGGACGCGCAGGGCAACCCGACAGTGCGCCAGGTCGACGCAGCGCTGGTCACGGTCGAGTTCCTGCGCGACATCCGCCCGCTGCTGCAGCGCAGCTGCGTGCCCTGCCACACCAAGAACGCCGCCACGCCGCCGGGCGCGCTGGTGCTCGACGACTACACCAGCCCCGACGGCCAGGTGCCGGGCGACTACGCGCGCCTGGCCGACGACCAGGGCGCGCGCTGGGGCCAGCCGTCGCTGGTCAGCTACGGCTGGCGGCAGACCAACGCCAGCCGCTACCTGCGCATGTTCCAGAGC
>JBOHWA010000226.1:0-1766 GCA_050735855.1 Binatia bacterium | reverse complement strand
GGGCGGAGCGGGGGGCTCGTCGCGCGCCCGGCGCCGAGGGACCGGCGCCCTTGGTTGCCGCGGCCCCGCTTGGCGAACCCGCCGCCGTAGAGTAGTGCACACATGGAATCCCCGACCCGATGCTCGGCCCGACCTCCCACTACTTCTACTCGCAGCGCCTCAAGCTGCGCTACGTCGACTGGGGCAATGTGGACAAGCCGCCGCTGCTGCTCATCCACGGCGGGCGCGATCACGCGCGCAACTGGGACTGGGTGGCGGAGGATCTGCGGCGCGACTTCCACATCATCGCGCCCGATCTGCGCGGCCACGGCGATTCGCAGTGGGCGGTGGGCGGCAGCTACGCCATGGTCGACTACACGCTCGACGTCGCCCAGCTGCTCAACGCGGTCGATGTCAAGGACATCACCATCATCGGCCACTCCCTCGGCGGCTCGATCTCGCTGCAGTACTCGGGCACCTACGCCGATCGGGTGAAGAAGGTGGTCGCCATCGAGGGCCTCGGCCCGCCGCCCGAGCTGCTGCGCCAGCAGCCGCCGGCGCACGTCCGCATGCGCGTCTGGATCAGCGAGATGAAGGCGCTGGCGCGCCGTCACCCGCACCGCTACGCCAGCCTCGACGAGGCGGTGTCGCGGATGCAGGAGGCCAACCCGCGCCTGACGGCGGAGCAGGCGCGCCATCTGACCGTGCACGGCTCGTATCGCGACGAGGACGGCACCTACCTGTGGAAGTTCGACAACTACGTGCGCGCCACGTCGCCCTATCTGTTCAACATGCAGGAGGCGCACGAGATCTGGACCCAGATCACCTGCCCGGTGCTGCTGCTGCGCGGCACCGAGTCGTGGGCCTCCGACCCGGAGATCGACGGGCGCGCCAAGGCCTTCCGCAACTACACCTTCCACAACATCGAAGGTGCGGGGCACTGGGTGCACCACGATCAACCGGCGATCTTTCTCGCGCATGTGCGGCAATTCCTCGGCGTCTGACGGGGGGCTGATGTTCACCGGCATCATCGAGGAAGTCGGCGCGGTGCTCGAGGCGGGCGCCGGCACGCTGCGCATCCGCGCGCCGAAGATCATGAGCGACGCGCAACTCGGCGATTCGATCGCCATCAACGGGGTCGACCTGACGGTGGCGGAGCTGGACGGCGAGTCCTTCTTCGCCAACGTCATGCCGGAGACCTACCGGCGCTCGAACCTCGGCCAGCTGACGGTCGGTGCGACGGTCAACCTGGAGCGCTCGGTGCGGCCGAGCGACCGGCTGAGCGGTCACATCGTGCGCGGCGTGGTCGAGGGCATCGCCACCATCGACTCGTTCACGCCCGAGGCCGAGGCGATCATCGCCCGCTTCCGCACGCCTGCCGAGCTGCTGCGCTTCATGGTGGTGAAGGGCCCGGTGTGCATCGACGGCGCCAGCCTGACGATCATCGACAAGACCGACGACACCTTCGCGGTCTCACTGGTGCAGTACACCCAGGCGCACACCAACCTGCTCGACAAACGCGCCGGCGATTCGGTCAACATCGAGACCGACATCCTGGCGCGCTATGTCGAGAGCCTGCTCGCCAGCCGCGCGTAGGGCGGCGGCGGTCAGCCGCGGACCAGGAAGGCGACCTGACCGACGGTGCGTTCGCGGTCGACCAGCCGCAGCGTGTGTCGGCCGGGTGTCGGCGGCCACAACAGCGGCTGCGCGGCGCTGCCGACGTCGATGCCGTCGAGCAGCCAGCGCGCGCCGTGCGCGTCCTCGGCGGCGAAGGCGACGCGCTGGCG
>JBOHWA010000225.1:0-7992 GCA_050735855.1 Binatia bacterium | reverse complement strand
ACGGCGCCGAGGGCCCGGCGCCCTCCACGTCCTACCTGACACCATGCGGTGCGCCGACTATAGTGCGCGCGTGGCCGCCTCGAAGCCCAGTGCCGCCGCCGAGCGGGAGGTTGCCAAGCTGCGGCGGGCGCTCGACGAGCACAATCGGCGCTACTACGTCGACGATGCGCCGAGCGTCTCGGACGCCGAGTACGACGCCCTGTTCCGCCGTCTGGTCGAGCTCGAGGAGCGCCACCCGGCCCTGCGCACGGCGACGTCGCCCACCCAGCGGGTCGGCGCGGCACCGGCCGAGCGCTTTGCCGCGGTGCAACACAGCGTCCCGATGCTGTCGCTCGACAACGCCATGGCCGAAGCGGAGCTGCGCGAGTTCGACGCCCGGGTGCGCCGGCTGCTGCGCACCGAGGAGGCGATCGAGTACGTCGTCGAGCCGAAGCTCGACGGCCTCGCGGTCGAGGTGGTGTACGTCGACGGCGAGCTGCAGATCGCCGCGACGCGCGGCAATGGCATCACCGGCGAAGATGTGACCGCCAACGTGCGGACCATCCGCTCGCTGGCGTTGCGGCTGCAGCCGGCTAAGCGCCGTCCGGTGCCGCACCGCCTCGAGGCGCGCGGCGAGGTGATCTTTCCGCGCCGCGGGTTCGCCCAGCTCAACGCCGACCGCAGCGCGGCCGGCGAGCCGCCCTTCGCCAACCCGCGCAACGCCGCCGCCGGTTCGCTGCGCCAGCTCGACCCGCGCATCACCGCGCAGCGCCCGCTCGACATCATCTTCCACAGTGCCGGTATCGTCGAGGGGGCGACGTTCGCCAGCCACTGGGAGTTCCTCGACGCGCTGCGCGCCTGGGGGCTCAAGGTGAACGAGCGCAACCGGCGCTGCCGCGGTGCCGACGAGGTGATCGCCTACCATGCCGACATGGCGGCGCGGCGCGCCACGCTCGACTACGAGGTCGACGGCGTGGTGGCCAAGGTCGACGCCACCGACCGCCAGCGCCGTCTCGGCGAGGTGTCGCGCTCGCCGCGCTGGGCGATCGCGTTCAAGTTCAAGGCGCAGCAGGGGCGCACGGTGGTGCGCGACATCGTGCCGTCGGTCGGCCGCACCGGCGCCATCACCCCGGTGGCCGAGCTCGAGCCGGTGGCGGTCGGCGGCGTCACCATCGCCAACGCGTCGCTGCACAACATGGACGAGGTGGAGCGCAAGGACGTGCGCATCGGCGATACCGTGCTGATCGAGCGCGCCGGCGACGTGATCCCCTACGTCGTCGCGGTCGACACCACGGCGCGCACCGGCCGCGAGCGCAAGTTCCGCATGCCCGCGCAATGCCCGGTGTGCGGCAGCGACGTGCTGCGCGAAGAGGGCATGGCGGCCTACCGCTGCATCGGCATGCAGTGCCCGGCAAAACGGCGCGAGGTCATCCGCCACTTCGCCTCCAAGCACGCGCTCGACATCGACGGCCTGGGCGAGAAGCTGGTGGCACAATTGATCGAGGGCGGCCTGGTGCGCGACGTCGCCGACCTCTACCACCTGACGGTCGAGCAGCTCGCCGCGCTCGAGCGCATGGGGGAGAAATCGGCCACCAACCTGGTGCAGGCGATCGCCGCGACCAAGCAGCCGCCGTTCGATCGGCTGATCAACGGGCTGGGGATCCCGCAGGTCGGCGAGCGCACCGCCGCCGTGCTGGCCGACCGCTTCGAGTCGCTCGACGCGCTGGCCGCGGCCGACGAGGAGGCCCTGACCGCCATCCGCGACGTCGGCGCAGAGACGGCACGCGAGATTCGCGCCTTCTTCACGCTGGAGGACAACGTCGCCACCCTGCGCCGCCTGCGCGAGGCCGGGGTGCGCGAGCAGCGCACGGTGCGGCGCAGCCGCGGCGGCCCGCTGCAGGGCAAGTCGTTCGTCCTCACCGGGACGCTGTCGGTGCCGCGCGACGAGATCGTCGAGCTGATCGAGGCGGCGGGCGGCAAGGTGACCGGCGCGATCAGCCGCAAGACGGACTACCTGGTGGCCGGCCACGAGCCGGGCTCCAAGGTCGAGAAGGCCGGCAAGCTCGGCGTCGCGGTACTCGACGAGCCCGGCCTGCACGCCCTGGTGGCGGGCCGGGCGCCATGACCGGCGTGGTGGAGCGCCTGCACATCGTCGTCAGCGGCCGGGTGCAGGGCGTCGGCTTCCGCTATTTCACCGCCGCCGAAGCGCGCCGTCTGGGCCTGCACGGCTGGGTGCGCAACGCCGCGGACGGCAGCGTCGAGATCGTCGCCGCGGGCTCCCCCGCGCGCCTGCGCGAGCTGGCGGCGTGGTGCCGGCACGGGCCGCCGTCGGCGCGCGTGCACGAGGTGCGCTGCGCACCGTATGACGGCGACCAGCCGCTCGGCGATTTCGCCGTGCGGCGCTAGGCTGCGAAGGAGCTCCGCATGGCGAAGACCATCCAGACCGTCACCGGCCGCATCGACGCCAGCGCCCTCGGCATCACGCTGATGCACGAGCATCTCATCATCGGCTGGCCGGGGTGGGAATCGGACAGCGCCGCGCCGCGCCTCGACCGCGCCGCCGAGCGGCAGTTGTGCGTCGAGCGCATGCTGGAGCTCAAAGCGCTCGGCGTGACGGCGCTGGTCGACCCGTGCCCGAACGATCTCGGCCGCGACGTCGAGTTCGCCGCCGAGGTGGCGCAGGCGTCCGGCGTTCACATCGTCTGCGCCACCGGCCTGTACAAGGAAGAGTCCGGCGCGGCGCCGTACTACAAGTTTCGCGGCGCCTTCACCGACGTGGTCGCCGAGATGACCGAGCTGTTCGTCAGGGAACTGAGCGACGGCATCGGCGACACCGGCATCAAGCCCGGCGTGATCAAGGTGGCGACCGGGCCGCATCAGGTGACGCCGTACGAGCGCTCGGTGATCGTCGCCGCGGCGCGCGCCCACCAGGCCACCGGTGCGCCGATCACCACGCACACCGACGAGGGCGGCATGGGCCGCGAGCAACTCGCGATCCTGCGCGAGGAAGGCGTCGACCCGCGGCATGTCGTCATCGGCCACTCCTGTGGATCGGCCGACCTGCGCTACCACGTCGACCTCCTCGACCAGGGCGCCACGCTCGGCTTCGATCGCTTCGGCCTCGAGCTGCTGCAGCCCGACCGGCTGCGCCTGGCGGCGCTGATCGGCCTGCTCGGCATCGGCTTCGAGCGCCAGATCGTGCTCTCGCACGACACGGTCTGGTGCTGGCGCGGCCGCCCGCTGCCGATCCCCGTCGCGCAGCTCGCTCCGGCCTGGGACCCGCGCCACGTGCTGCAACACATCGTCCCGGCGCTGCGCGAGGCGGGCGTCCCGCAGGCCAAGATCGACGCCATGCTGATCGACAACCCGCGCCGCTACCTGGCCGGATAGCGCGACGTCGCCAAAATGCACCTTGCCCACCGGCGCGGCCGCTCCTAAGCTGCCTGCGCATGTCACCTCGCAGCTTTCGACCGTCGAAACGGCGTCAGCAGCGTCCATCTCTCGACGCCGCAGCTCTCGTGCGAGAGGCACAGGCGTTGGCGCGGCAGCGGGCCGAGGGATACCGCTCCCGCTCACTCGCCTTGCACGGCTGGATCTGTGCGAAGTGCGCGCGCGAGTTCGAGGCGGACACGCTGCATTTGCTTACCGTGCATCACAAAGACGGCAATCATCGCAACAATCCGCCCGACGGCAGCAATTGGGAGAACCTCTGCGCCTACTGCCACGAGGACGAGCACAGCCGGGAAATCCTGGCTGACTACCTGAGCGGACGGGACGAATAGACGCCCGGGCCGCGTCGCGCCCGTCACTTTCTCGCCGAGCGCAGATCGACTGCAGAGGCGAACGCGCCCCCCGGCGGGTGCCCCCTCATCAGCGGGCGCCGTGGTCCACCGATTGCTGTCAAATCGGTGCACACCCTGAGCCAGTCCGCCGTCTGGGGGTCACAATGACAGGCCACACACTACAGCGTCTGCGCAGTCAATCCGGATACACGTTGATCGAGTTGATGGTCGGGGTGGGAATCTTCGGCGTCCTCGCGGCCACCGGGTTGCCGCACGTCGACACGCGCCGCCAGGACATCCAGACCACCACCAAGCAGATCATCGCCGACTATCGCTGGACGCGCACCCGGGCGATCACCAGCGGCACGCACTTCGCCGTCATGTGGACGGGCAGCAAGAACTACGAAGTGCAGCGCATGAAGCAGGCGGCCAGCGGCACGTGGTCGGTCGACGAGATCGTCAAGCGCGTCGAGCTGCCCGAGCATCTCGCCACGGCGTGGTACTGGCCGCCGACGCACGAGTTCAATACGCGCGGCATGATGGTCTCGACCAACTACACCATGTGGCAGATGATCTGGGACGCGAAGTTCGGCAGCTACCACCTGGTCTCGGTGTGGCCCTCCGGGCAGGTCTATGAAGAGTATTGAGCGCCGCCGCGGCGCGCTGCACGACCAGCGTGGGGTCACGCTGCTCGAGACGGTCGTCGCCCTTGGCCTGTTCGCCATGAGCGCGGCGACGATCGGCACGTTCATGGTCAGCCAGATCCGCCACGCGTCGAGCAACGACCTCTACACCAAGGCCTACGCCCTGGCGGAGGAGGAGCTCGAAGCGACGCGCGCGCTGCGCTTCGACGATATGGCGGACGGCACGCGCACGGTGCAGCTCGGCGGCATGTCGTACACGGTCGTCAAGCAGGTCGACGACGATACACCGGCCAGCGGCCTGAAGCAGATCCAGGTCGACGTCAACTGGAGCGATTCCGGGGGTCCGAGGAATGTCTCGGTACACACGATTTATACCGAAGTCCGACGTTTCTAACGCGGCCGGCTTCTCCGCCATCGAGCTGCTGATGGGCGTCATGCTCATGGGGCTCGCCGTGGCGGCGACCTCGGGCATGTTCGTGGCCAGCAAGCGGACCATGCAGATGCAGGGGCGCGAGATCGAGACCACCCAGGCGGCGCGCTCGGCGATCGACATGATCGTGCGCGACCTGCGCCTCGGCGGCGCCTGCCTGCCGGTCACCGGCGACTTCATCTCCCTCGAAGGCATCAACAGCGGCGAGGAGGACGAAATCACCACCCGCACCGGTCTGACCCGACCGGATCTGTCGTGCATTCGCTCGACCATTCCGACCAATGCTGCGACGTTGGCGACGCCGATCGCGGCCAACGCGACGGCGATCCCGGTCGAGAACAGCGAGGGCTTCTCCGCCGGCATGCGCGCCTACATCCGCCATCCCGACGGCGAGGGCGAGTACTTCACCATCTCGGCGGTGCAGAGCGCGACGCAGATCAGCAAGGGCGCTGCCTGGACGCGCGACTATCCGGCCACCAGCGGCATCTATGCCATCGACGAACGGCGCTTCTTCATCCAGTGGTGGACCAGCCCGCGCGGCCTGCAGCCCGAGCTGCGCATCCAGATCGGCAGCAACTCGCCGACCTCGTTCGCCGTCGGCATCGAGAAGCTGAACATCCAATACGAACTGCGCGACAATTGCCCGGACTGCACGGTGATGAACATTCCGAGCACCAACGCCGAGTGGGCGGTGGTCGAGAAGGTGAAGCTCTCGATCACCGCGCGCTCCGAGCTGCCCGACGAAGACGGAAAGTACTACCGGCGCACCGTGTCCGTCGACGTCAAGCCGCGCAATCTCCTGCCGCAATAGCGCGCACGACTCTCTCGGGGAGGTTCATGACCCGGATGGGCAACGATCGCGGCATGGCGCTGGTCGGCGTCATCATCCTGTCCGCGCTGCTGATGACGCTGGCGTTCGCGCTGGCCGTCCAGGTCGGCTCCGACACCCAGCTGCGCGGCGCCTTCGCCAGCAGCGTGAGCGGCTTCTACGCCGCCGAGTCGGGCCTCAATCAGGGCATGGGCGAGTACCGCAACATCTTCCTCGAGTACAACGTGCCCAACGGCGGCGACTTCGACGAGCGCACCTTTCCACTCGGCGAGCGCGAGGTCAGCTACCAGCTCTCGGAGCGGCCGGGGAACCCGCAGAACATCGTCATCCCGTCCGGCGAGGTGTTCGCCGGCCTGAATGCGATCCAGTATCGCTACATCGTCAACTCGCACGCCACGGACGTCAACGGCGACATCGAAGCGGCGGTCGGCGCCGAGTTCCTGGTCGGCTACATCCCGCTCTTCCAGTTCGTCGCGTTCTACCAGAACGACCTCGAGATCTCGCCCGGCCCGACGATGAACCTCGAGGGGCGCGTGCACACCAACGGCGACCTCTACCTGAACGGCGACGCCGGCCCCTTGCGCATCCGCGACAACCCGCCGGCCAACGTCCTCACCGTCCAGGTGTCGGCGGGCGGCACCGTCTACCGCGGCCGCAAGCGAGCCGACCAGTGCCAGGGCACGGTCTACGTCGACAAGCTCGAGGACATCAGTCCGAAGGACGGCAACCTCGACGAGCTGATCGTGCCGTGCAGCGGCAGCGGCACCCGCGAAGTGCCGGTCTCCGAGCTGGCGCTCTGGAAGGGCTCGATGCTCGGCAGCATCGGCAACATCGCCGTGCCCGAGCCGGACATCATCACCAAGGGCACCGGCGTCTACTGGGAGAAGGCGGATCTGCGCATCGTCCTGGTCCTGGACCAGCCCGACAGCCTGCCCGGCGGGCCGCAGCTGCCACATGCGATCGAGGTGCAGGATGCCACCGGGGCGCGCGACGGCGCGCGCACCACCGCCCTGCACCAGTTCATGGCCGACGCGGCGTGGAACAACGGCAGCGTCGCCGGCCGCGGTCCGAGCACCCTGCCGGGCACCATGCCGATCTTCTACACCGACGTGCCGCGCGCCGCCTGTGGCTGCGTGCCGGGGACCGAGGTGTGCGGCAGCACGACGCCCACCTGCTACACGCCGATCTTTCCGGCCGCGGCTGACCCGTCGAACGGCGGCGGTGGGGTCGGCGACCCACTGCGCGTCTACAGCCACTTCATGGATTCCAATCCGGTGCCGCTGGTGTTGACCAACCGCTTCGATCTCGACTACCGCCGCGGCGGCTTCTACAACCACCGCGAAGACGAGTGGATGCAGCTGCTCAATATCAATGTGAGTGACCTCATCCGTTGGAATACGCAGAACGGCGAGCCGTTCTTCGCCACTACCGACAACAGCGAAGGCGGCCTGGTGATCTTCGCCTCGGTCGAAGGCCCCGCCTCGGGCGGGCAGAACCCCTACGGCGTGCGTGTCTTCGGCTCCGCCAACCTGCCGCTACCCGGCGGCATCGACGTCTCGCCTGACCCGACCGGTGTCACCGTCGTCAGCGATCAGGCGATCTACGTGCTGGGCGACTTCAACCGCGGCCCGGTGCTCGCCGGGGATCTGCCGCGCCAGCCGGCTTCGCTGGTTGGCGACAGCGTCAACGTGCTCTCGTCGCGCTACTGGCTGCCGCCCGGGCCGCTCGGCTGCGCCGCCAACGTGTGCTGCAACGGCAACCTCTGCCGCGATGGCCAGAGCGTCAACGGCCTCGGCGCCGCCAGCCGCGACGCCGCCGCCACCTGGATCAACGCCGCCTTCCTCGGCGGCGTCGACACCACCCCGGACGGCTTCACCGGCGACTACAACGGCGGCCTCGAGAACTATCCGCGCTTCCACGAGGACTGGGCCGGCGTGACCCTCACCTACCAGGGCTCCTTCGTCTCGCTCGGCGAGCCCGAGCACGTCAACGGCCTCTGGCAGGGCACCGGCGTCGGCTTCAACATCTACAACCCGCCCAACCGCAATTGGAACTTCGACCCGGCCTACAACAACGCCGCCAACCTGCCGCCCCTGACCCCGCGCTTCGTGTACGTGCAGCAGGTGCTGTTCACCGAAGACTTCAAGTAGGGCGGTGGCGCCGCTGCGGCGCTGCTCCACGCGGAACGGGGTGCGCGTCGGTCGGTGCGCGAGAACCGGCGCAGCCGCTCTCGCAGCGGCGCAACGGCGACACTTTCAGTGACATTATGCGTCGCTTCGCCCGCAACGCGGCCCTGCACATGACCAGGCACAATGCCATGTGTCAGTC
>JBOHWA010000224.1:0-6331 GCA_050735855.1 Binatia bacterium | reverse complement strand
CCCCGGCGCCGAGGGCCCGGCGCCCTCCACTACCCGGCAGGGCAGCCGTTCAGGGCGTGGGAGACGGCGGCGATCAGCTCGGTGATGGCGATCGCACCGTCGCCGTCGCGGTCGCCAGCCGGACACGTGGCCAGCGGTCCGCCGAGGGCGATGTTCACCAGCGTGATGAGCTCGGCGATGGTCACCCGGCCATTGCCGTCGCAGTCGCCGCTACACGGTCCGGTCGGCGGAGTGGTCGGCTGGGCGGTTGGTGTCCCCGCGGCGAGCGTCGGCGTCAGCGACGGCACCTGAGTGAGCGTGGCCGTGGGCGGCGCGGTCGCCGTCGGCGCGCTGGTCGGGGTGTCGGTGGAGCTGGCGGTGGCGATCGCAGTGGCGGTGGCCGCAGGCGTGTGGGTGTGCGTCGACGTCGCCGGTGGCGTCGAGGTCGGGGTGGCGGTCGACGACGCTGTTGGGGTTGGTGGCGGGGTCCGTGTCGGGGACGGTCCGGCCGGCGCCGCTGCGAAGAGCAGCTGGGTGCGCAGCGCGGTCTCGTTGGTCACCGTCGCGAAGCCGCGCAACTCGTCCGGACTGCCGTCGAAGGCGAACGTGCAGCGCGCGTCGGTCTTGTCCTGCACCGCCAACGCGGCCTTGCCGCGGCCGGCCGGCACGACGGTGTCCAGTATGGCGAGGTTGTCGCCGTCGCCGTCGTCGATCTCGTAGTGGACGCTCTGGTCGGCAGCGGACAGGTTGACCGCCGCGCACTGCAGGAAGCCGACGCCGCCGACGCTGACCGGCGGGCTGTAGGTCTTCACGTCGTCGAGCAGGTCTCCACCCGGCGCCTCCGCCAGCGCCAGCAGATCGGTGTCCCTGAACAGGCCGGGCGGAAAGCGGCTGATGTAGGCGCGCGCCCGGTCGGGGGTACTGGCGAAGGTGAAGCGGCAGACCATGCTCAACCCCGCCTCGGTGTGCCCGGCCACGGTCTCGACATCGCCGGGCGGCACGATGGCGCTGCCGCTGTCGAGCACGGTGCCAGCCGCATCGACGATCTCGGCGTCCACTGTCAACGCCAGGCTGCCGAGGTTCTGCACGCCGCAGGTGGTGGCGTCGCCGGCCAGACTCGACACGGGTGGAGTCCAGGCGGTGAGGCTACCGTCCCCGCGGGCGCCGGTCGCCGGGAAGGTCAGGTGGGCGTTGCCCGGTCCGGCGGTGAGCAGCAGCAGGTAGCCGCGCACGGCGCGGGCCTCGGTCGAGAAGCGGCAGTAGGCGCCGAGGTGATCGCCGTTCGAGCCGATGCTCAGGAGCAGGGCTCCCGCCGCCACCTGGTCGGTGACGGCGTCGACGACCGTGCCGTCGGCGTCGACCAGCTCGCTGTCCACCTCGGCCGTTGCGGCGCCCAGGTTCTGGATCACGCAGGCGAGCTGCCCACTGCCGATGCTGCGCAACGGCGGCGTCGTCGTCACCACCACCGAGCCGCCCGGTCCGTCGCGCAGCCCGAAGGCCGGGAAGAGGGCCCTGGTCTCCCCGGTCGCCTTGCGCAGCCGGATGTAGCCGCGCAGCGTGTCCGAATCGGCGTCGAACGTGAACGAACAATAGCCGGACGGCAGCACCGAGTTGGCGATCTCGACGGTCGCGCCCGGCCCCACCTCTTCCGCGTCGCTGTCGATGGGGATCCCCTCGTCGTCATACAGCGTGGCTGCGACCGGCACGGATTGGCCGCCGACGTTCTGCGCCACGCAGCCGATCAGCTCGAGGCCGGGATTCACCACCGGCGAGGTGTACTGGGTGAGCGGGCCGACGAGGCCGTTGACGGCCATGATCGCCACCGCCGCACTGATCTGTATCGCCGTCATTCGACACTCCGTCCTTGCCGCGCCGGAAGGTTCCGCCTGCCGGAGATGCGCGGTGCGTCAATCGCCGGCGTCAGGCGTCGGCATCGCTCGCGGCGGCCAGTGTGTCGAGTAGCTAGTCACCGCGGTGCTCATTTGTCGAGCCTTACGACCCGCGCCGTATATCGCCTGAGGGCGCCTGCGCGGCGTGCGGGAACTCGCTTCCGCACGCGCCACCGGTGGACGGGCTGGTTCCGGCGAGGGTAGACTGCGTTGCAGTCCACCGCGCGTCATGACGCACGATCCTCCCCCCTCCACGGCCGCCGCGCGCCTCGACTTGATGCCGGGTGAGGTCGCCGCACTGCTGGCCATCAACCAGGCACTGGCGCGACACCGCGACCGCCGGACGCTGTTCGCCGCCATCGGCGAGACGGTGGAGAGCGTCCTCGCCGCCGATCGCCTCATCGTCCTGGTACCGGATGGCAGCGACAAGGAGGTCAGCGTGTACGCCGTGCGCGGCACCGTGCGTCTGATCGAGGGCGCCCATCTGACCGAGGGCTCGGTGGCGGCGTGGGTCATCGCGCATCGCGAAGCGATGACGGTGTCGTCGCGCGAGCAGGTGCGCCACGACTTCCCGGTCACCTACGGCACGCTGAGCGGCGAAGGCATGGAATCGGTCGTCGTCCTGCCCCTGGTGGCCACGCAGACCTGCATCGGCGCGCTCGCCTTCATGGCTCGCGCGCCGGGGGCCTTCGATCGCCACCCGCGCCGTCTGCTCGACGAGGTCGCCAGCGCCGTCGCCATCGCGCTCGACACCTGCATGGCCTACGAGCAGCTCGAGCGCCTCGGCCAGGAGCGCCAGGCGCTGCTCGACGTCAACGCCGCCATCGGCCGCCACCTCGAGCGCGACGAGTTGTTCGGCGCCATGGCCACCTGCCTGCGCGACCTGGTGCCGACCGAGCGCTTCGGCATCGAGCTGCCGATCGAGGGCGACCAGTTGCAGGGGCATCTGCTGACGCCGCGCGGCGCGACCGCCGAGCCGACCCGGCCGACGGTCCTGCTGGCGGCCGGCACGGCCTGCGATTGGGTGCTGCGCAACCGGCAGTGGGTGGTGACCGGCAGCCGCGACGAGCTGCGCGATACCTTTCCGGTCACCTTCGACATCATGCGCACCGGCGGCATGGAGTCGCTCTGCGCCATGCCGCTGGTCAGCGGCGACCGCTGTCCCGGCGTGCTGTTCTTCATGGCGGCGCGCCGCGACGCGTACCGCACCGTGCGGCGCGACTTTCTCGCCCAGGTGGCGGGGGCGGTGGCGGTGGCGCTCGACGACTGCCTGGCGCACGAGGAGGTGCGCCGGCTGCGCGACCGCCTGGCGGAAGAGAACGTCTACCTGCGGGAGGAGATTCTGCAGGAGCACAACTTCGGCGAGATCGTCGGCCGCAGCGCGGCGCTGCGCACCATGCTCGAGCAGGTCGACCTGGCGGCGCCGACCAGCGCGACGGTGCTGATCCTCGGCGAGACCGGCACCGGCAAGGAGCTCGTCGCGCGCGCCATCCACGACCGCAGCCCGCGCCGCGGCCGGCCGCTGGTGAAGGTCAACTGCTCGGCGATCTCCGCCGGGTTGGTCGAGAGCGAGCTCTTCGGGCACGTCAAGGGCGCCTTCACCGGGGCGATCGCCGCGCGCAGCGGCCGCTTCGCGCTCGCCGACGGCGGCACCATCTTCCTCGACGAGATCGGCGAGCTGCCGCCGGAGACGCAGGCGAAGCTGTTGCGCGTGCTGCAGGAGCGCGAGTTCGAGCCGGTCGGCAGCAGCCGCACGCGGCGCGTCGACGTGCGCGTGATCGCCGCCACCAACCGCGACCTGCGCCAGGAGGTCGCCGCCGGCCGCTTCCGCGCCGATCTGTTCTTCCGCATCGGCGTGCTGCCCATCCAGGCGCCGGCCCTGCGCGAACGCCGCGAGGACATTCCGCGCCTGGTGCACTTCTTCGTCCAGCGCTTCGCCCGCCAGATGGCCAAGCCGGTCGACGCGGTGGGGCGCCAGACGATGGAACGGCTGATGGCCTATGACTGGCCGGGCAACGTGCGCGAGCTGCAGAACATCATCGAGCGCGCCATGGTGCTGGCGCGAGGGACGACACTCGAGATCGGCGCCGGGCTGTTGCCGGCGTCCGCGACGACGCCCCCACCCACGGCAGCCGCGGCGGCGGTACCGGCGAGCACCGTGCCGCAGGTCTCGGCCGCAAGCCTCGCAGAGGTCAGCAAGCAGCACATCCTCGGCGTCCTCGAGCGCTGCGAGTGGGTGATCGAAGGCCCGCGCGGCGCGGCCCGCGAGCTCGGGCTGCAGCCCAGCACGTTGCGCAGTCGCTTGAAGAAGCTCGGGCTGCAGCCGCCGCGGGCGGGGGGAGCGTGAGCAGCTTCACGCAGAGCTCGCGCGTGGCCTTCAGTCGCCGACACAGAGCGCCGGCGCCATGCGCACCAGTAGCAGCAGGGAAAGAAATACAATCGACAGCCGGGTCATCTCCCACATCTCCCGTGCGCGTCCGCCGCCCCAGCGCCGCCGCAGGCGAGGCGTTCAACCCGCTCGAGGGTCGCTCAATGGAGCGCCGGCCGTGCTGCAACTGGCTGATCGCATGAGGTTTTTCGTTACGGGGAGCCGCGTCGCGCGGGTCATCGGGTGAGGCGGGGAGAGGACGGCCGGATCCCACCGCAGGCCGACCGGCGCATCCGGACCGCGCGCGGCGAGAGGGCGCGCACCAGTAGCGCGCCGGGCACAGAGCGTGGTACGCTCCGCGCCGTTCTGACTTGTCCGGCGCGAGAAGCCCGTCCTTGCTGGCTTCTGACAGCCTCCCGCACCTCACAATCAGGCAGTCATGCTCAAGCGATGAAGGCCGTCCGTCGTGAGGTGTAACCGCGAATCGACGACAGCAGGGTCCGGCAGGCCCTTCCGCAGACAGAGAACTGGTCGCTGCCGCGACCACACAACCGGGAGTTCGCAGGATGGGTAAGAAGTTGTACGTAGGCAATCTCAGTTTCGACGTCACCGACAAGGAGCTCGAAGGCTTGTTCGGTCAAGCCGGCGCGTGCCAGTCGGCGGCGGTCATCACCGACAAGTTCAGTGGTCAGTCGCGCGGCTTCGGCTTCGTCGAGATGGGCTCTGATTCCGAGGCTCAGGCGGCGATCCAGCAGTTCGACGGGCAGGAGTTCAAGGGACGCCGCCTGAAGGTCAACGAGGCCAAGGCGCGCGAGGACAGCGGCGGTGGCGGTGGTGGCGGCGGGCGCGGCGGCGGCGGCGGCGGCTGGAACCGCCGCTGATCCAGCGGTGAGATAGGGCGCACCGCCGAGGTCCGGAAGACCGGCCCCGCGTTCGGCAACGAACGCGGGCGGCGGACCTCGGTGGTGCGGCTTCACGGAGTCAGTGACCGGCGCGCGCGGGCATGCGCGCCGGCTGGGGGTCCTTTCGGCTTGCGCGAGACAACACGCGCGCGTATGCAGAAATGGTTCCCTCGATCGGCGGAAATCGAATGCCCCCCGAAGACGTGCCTGCGCGCCCGGCCCGCTCACGTGGCCGCCGCCTCGGGTTGCTCGTCGCGGCCGCAGCCCTGCTCGGCGCCGGCGCGCTCGCCTGGCGCGCCGGGTGGATCGGCGGTCCAGGCGCCCCGCGCAACGTGCTGGTCATCGCCATCGACAGCCAGCGCACCGATCGCCTCGGCGCCTACGGTTCCGGGCGCGCGCTGACGCCCTTCCTCGATGAGCTGGCGGCGCGCAGCGTCGTGTACGAGCAGGCGTATGCGCCGAGCTCGTGGACGCTGCCGACGGTGGCGTCGCTGTTCGTCGGCAAGTACCCGTCCGAGCACGGGGTGACGCGCTTCTTCACCGCCGTCGCCGACGTCGAGACGACGCTGGCCGAGGTGATGGCGACACACGGTTTCACCACCTGGGCGCTGACGACGAACTCCGCCATCGACCCCGACGTCGGCTTCGGTCAGGGCTTCGAGCGCTACGAGCTGGTCGGCGAGCCGACGATGATGAGCCCGAAGGCCGACGGCGGGCTGATCAACGACAAGCTGTTCGGCTGGATCGACGCGGACCCGGCGTCGAAGGAGACGCGGCACTTCGTCTACCTGCACTACATGGACGTGCACGCCCCGTATCGCCCGCACTTCGTCCTCACCGAGTCGCGCGCCGACGATGTCGAGCGCGGCGACATCGACCTGAACCTGCGGGTCCTGACCGGCTCGCGCGTCGAGGGCCACGCCAAGCAGCTCGAGACCTGGAACTTCAGCGACGCCGAGGTGCGGCGCATCGCGCAGATGTACGACGGGGAGGTGCGCTACCAGGACGGCATCCTCAAGGCGCTGTTCGACGGGCTCGCGCAGCGCGGCTTCCTCGACAACACCCTGGTGATCATCACCGCCGACCATGGCGAGGAGCTCGGCCTGCACCGCACGTTCTACCACGGCACCTCGCTGTTCGATCCGGCCATCCACGTACCGCTGATCATCCAGGACCCGCAGGCGGCTCCGGGC
>JBOHWA010000223.1:0-5712 GCA_050735855.1 Binatia bacterium | reverse complement strand
GCATTGGCGCGCGGCCCCGTGCACGCCGCCGCCGCGCCGCGCCACGGGTTGATCGACGAGCTGGCGGCGGACGGCATCTCGCTGCTGGCCGTCTACGCCGAGCCGCTCGGCCGCGACGGGGCCCTCTGCGCGTGCGTCGAGCTGCCGGCGATGGAGCACGTCGGCACCTGGCTCACCCTGCTCGCGCTGGTCGGGCGCGCCGCGCACGCCGCCGGCCTCGCCGCCCTCGCACTGCGCGGCTTTCCGCCGCCGGTCGACGCCAGCGTCGCCTGGACGACGCTGACGCCGGACCCCGCCGTCGTCGAGGCCAACCACGCCCCGGCGCACGACGCCGCGACGGCGTACGCCTGGTCGTGTGAAGTCTACGACGCCGCGGCCGCCGCGGGTCTGGCGCCGCACCGCCTGCAGTACAACGGCGTCGTCTCCGACTCGGGCGGTGCCGGCCATCTCACCCTCGGCGGCCCGACCGCGCTCGACAGCCCGTTCTTCCGCGTCCCACAGTTGCTGCCGCGTCTGATCCGTTACCTCAGCCGGCATCCGTCGCTGTCGTACTATTTCGCGCCCGTCTTCCTCGGCGGCTCCGGCCAGTCGCCGCGCCCCGACGAGGGCGGCGGCGAAGCCTTCGCCGAGCTCGCCGTGGCCCTCGAGCAGCTCGAGCGCGCCAGCGAGATCGATGCCTCGATCCTGGCGCGCAGCCTGGCGCCCTTTCTCGTCGATCCGGCCGGCAACCCGCATCGCAGCGAGCTCAACATCGAGAAGCTGTGGAACCCCGCCCTGCCCGGCCGCGGCTGCCTCGGCCTGGTCGAGTTTCGCGCCTTCCGCATGGCGCCCAGCCCCGAGCACGCCACCGCCTGCGCCTGTCTGCTGCGCGCCGTCGCCGCCATGCTGTCGCGCGCCGCCGTCGTACCGAACCTGTGGCGTTGGGGCGACGCGCTGCACGACCGCTTCGCCCTGCCCTTCTATCTGCAGCGCGACCTGCACGTCGTGCTGGCCGATCTGTTCGCCGCCGGCTTCGGCCTGGCGGAGCCCATCCGCGAGCTGCTGTTGCGCGATCCGGCCCGGCGCATCGGCTGCGCCACCTTCGACGGCGTGCGCGTCGAGATCGACCAGGGGCTCGAGTTCTGGCCGTTGGTCGGCGACGTCGCCTCGCAGGAGACCGGCAGCTCGCGGCTGGTCGATGCCAGCACCGCGCGCCTGCAGATCGTGTTGCGCCCGCTGCCCGGCGCCGTCCTGGGGCTCGACGACTGGGAGCTCGGCGCGGAGGGCCGGCGCGTCGCCCTGCGCGGCGAGCGCGATGCCGATGGAGCCCTGCGCGTCGCCGGCGTGCGCTATCGCAGCTTCCGCCCGACCCTCGGTCTGCATCCGTGTCTGCCGGCGCGCGATCGCGTCGAGCTGACGCTGGTGCGCCCCGGCAGCGCCCGGCACCTGCGCCTGGTCATGCATGCCTGGCGCCCCGACGGCGAGGCCTACGCCGGCCTGCCCGCCGACCTCGCCGAGGCCGCCGAGCGCCGCCAGGAACGGCTGCACGCCACCACCGTCGACGCCGCCGCCGCACCGCTCGTCGACCCGCCGGCGGCCGCCGTCAGCCCGCACTGCCTCGACCTGCGCCGGCTCTGATCGCCGCGGCCGGAAGAGCGTCCGGCGTTCTCACGGCGCATCGGTCTCCGCCGCGCTCTCCGCCAGATCGTCGCCGCGCGGCGTCGAGAGCACCACGGCCGCCACGCCCGACAGCAGCACCAGTGCGCCGACAACCTGCAGCGGGCCGAGCACTTCGTCGAGCACCACGGCGGCGCCGATGCAGGCGAGCACCGGCACCGCCAGGAAGATGATCGAGACGACGAAGGCCGAGGTGTGCGGGTGGGCCCAGTTGGTGAGGAAGTGACCGAGCGTGCCGGGAAACAGCGCCAGGGAGAAGAGAATCAGCCAGTCGTTGCCGCGCGGCGACGTGAGCTGCTGGCCGGTGAGCAGGTTGGCGGCGAGGATGAACAGGCCGGCCACCGTCGTCAGGCCGAGCAGGTACTCGGTCGTGCCCGACGTCTCGCGGATGCGCTTGGAGGCCAGGAAGTAGGCGGTGAAGGCGAACAGGTTGGCGACGGCGATAAGATCCCCCAACGGGCTCCATCCCGGTGCGCCGGCGGAGCCGAGCACGACCATCACGGCCCCGGCCACCGCCACCATCGACCAGGCGAGCGTGCGGCGCGAGGCCCGTTCGCCGAACCAGCGGCCGGCGACCAGCAGCACCAGGGGCGGTTGCAGGGCGCCGATGAGCGAGACGTTGGCCACCGTCGTCAGCTTGAGGCTGGTGAAGAACAGTACCTGGTGCAGGGCGAACAGGCTGCCGCCGATCAGCGCGCCCGACAGCCAGGCGCGGTCGAGCCGCCGGCGCACCGACGGCATGGCGAGCGGCAGCAGCCAGAGCAACGGGATGGCGAACCACAGACGATAGAACGAGGCGACCAGGCCGGTGGTCGAGACCACCTTGATCATCACGTTGCTGAAGCCCCAGGTGAGCACGGCGACGGCCACCGCGCCGAGGGCCAGGCCGCGCAGGCGCGGGTCGGAGGAAGGCGGCGCGGCAGGCATCGAGCCGCCGACTCGATCACGCGCGTCGGGCAGACTCAATCCGCCCGGCGCGGGCGCGAGTCAACCATCGGCCGCGCCGGTCGACTGGACCGCGTCGAGCCGAGCGTGATCGTCCGCCGCGCCCGCGGCGAGGGTAAAGTAGAACGTCGCCCCCTGCTCGGGCGTCGCCTCCGCCCAGACGCGGCCGCCGTGGCGCCGCACGATGCGCTCGACGATCGCCAGGCCGATGCCGGTTCCCTCAAACTCGTCGTTCGAGTGCAGCCGCTGGAAGGGGCGGAAGAGGCGCTCGGCGTACGCCATGTCGAAGCCAGCGCCATCGTCGCGCACGAACAGCGCCGGGCCCTCGGCGCGCCGCGCGACGCCGAACTCGATGCGCCCGGGACGGCGGCGGGCGGTGTACTTCCAGGCGTTGTCGAACAGGTTCTCGAACAGGATGCGCAGCAGGTTGGGGTCGGCGTTGGCCTCCACCCCGTCGCCGACCAGCACCTCCGGGCGGCGCTCGGGCAGGCGCTCCGACACCTCCCGGACCACGTCGCGCACCAGGGCGCTGACGTCGACGGCGCGCCGACACACCTCGCGCCGCGTGACCTGGCCGAGCAGCAGCAGATCGTCGATCAGCTGTTGCATGCGCAGGCTGGCGGCGCCGACGCGCTCCAGGTACTGCCGCCCCTCCGCGGCGAGCTGTGCGCCGAAGTCCTCGATCAGGATGCGGTTGAAGCCCTCGATGGCACGCAGCGGCGCGCGCAGGTCGTGCGACACAGAATAGCTGAACGCCTCCATCTCGCGGCTGGCTTCCTCGAGCGCCCGCGAGCGCTCGCGCAGCTCCTCGTTCAGCGCCTGGACCCTCGCCTCGGCGCGCTTGCGATCGCCGATGTCCTCGATCACCGCGATGAAGTACGCTGGCGTGCCGCTGGCCTCGCGCACCAGCGCCACCGTCAGATGGCCCCACACCAGGCTGCCGTCCTTGCGCACGTAGCGTTTCTCCATCGCGTAGCTGGGCAGCAGGCCGGCCAGCATCTGGCGGACGAATTCCAGGTCGGTGCCGAGGTCGTCCGGGTGGGTGATGTCCTGGAACGTCCGCCCGAGCATCTCCTCCGCCGAGTAGCCGACGATCTCGCACAGGCGGCGGTTGACGCGCAGCCAATGGCCGTCGGGCGAGACGTGCGCGATGCCCAGGGCGGCGTGGGCGAAGGTGGCGCGGAAGCGCTGCTCGCTGTCGAGCAAGGCCTGCTCGATGGCGCGCCGCTCGCTCACGTCGCGCACGCAGAGCACCGTGCCGCGGATGTCCGGATCGTCGTTGAGCACCGTGCCGGTGGTCTCGACCTCGATCCAGTCGCCGTCGGCGGTGCGATGCCGATACTCGGCCCGCGCCATGCCGTGCGGCACCGCCGCCTGGAATGCGGCGACCACGCCCGGGAGATCGTCGACGTGGGTCAGGTCGCCGGCCGGGCGGCCGATGAGCTCGCTCGGCGTGAAGCCGAGGACGCGCTCGCACGACGGGCTGACGTAGCGGATGACACCCTCCGGGTCGACCAGGGCGATGACGTCGCTGACGTGCTGCAGCATCATCTCGAAGCGGCGCTCGCTGGTGCGCAACGCCCCCTCGATGACGCGCTGCACGGTGATGTCGCGGAAGATGCCGCGCACGCTGATCGGCTGGCCGTCGGCGATCTGCGGCGTGACGCTGCCCTGCACGTGCACGACGGTGCCGTCGCGGGCGCACAGGCGCGCCTCGAAGTCCTCGACCGCCTCGCCGCGCAGCGCCGCCTCGAACGCCGCCGTCCACGCATCGCGGCTGACCGGCTCCATCACCTCGAGGATCGGCCGCCCGCGCACCTCGGCTTCGCCATAGCGCAGGGCGCAGCGCCAGGCCTCGTTGGCGTAGAGTAGTCGACCGGCCGGATCGACGCTCTGAATCAGATCGGTCGAGCGCTCGAGCAGGTCGCGAAAGCGCTCTTCGCTGCGCCACCGCTCGCTGCGCTCGGTGCGCAGCGCCGCGAGTTGGACGATCAGCAGACCGGCCAAGTAGATCGACATCGCGGCGCACACCAGCGCCGCGACAGCGGGATAGCCGAGCGGCTCGCCGAGCCCGCGGGCGTGCAGCACGACGGAGCCGAGGCCGAAGGCGGCGACCACCGCCTGCGCCGCCATCCCCCACGGCAGTGTGGTCGCCAGCACCAGCATGACGACGCACAGCACGGCCACGGCCGCGACGTCGCCCGAAGTGATGCCGGACAGAGCGATCAGCAGCATCGCGCTGGCCACCGCCGCGACCGCCACCGCCACCAGGGCGCGCCGGCTGTGCAGGCGCGGCAGCGCCCGCAGCACCGCCACGGCGACCACCAGCCCGATCAGCTTGATGGTATAGAGCGAGGCCAGGACGCCGGGTGCCAGCCACAGGTCGGCGACGCCGAAGACGAGCAGCGAGCCGAGGAACATCCGCGCCGCCAGGCGAACGCGGCCGCGCAAGACATCGGTTTCGTCCGGCTCCGCCTCGGGTGTGCCGCTCATCACACGCCCCCCCCGCCCCAGACTGCGCACACTGCCCGGCGGCGCTCAAGCGCGGCGCGGACGCCGCCGGCCTGGCGGCGCTGCGAAGGCCTGCAACAGGGCGCTGACGCCGCGCGTCGAGTCGCGCACCGCCTCGGCACGGCTGAGCCGCCCGGCGCACCACAGCTCGAGCGCCGCCCGCCCGGCGGCGACGATCATGCGCGCCAGGGTCGCCGCGGCGCGCGGACTGATGTGCAGCCGCACCGCCATCTGGGCGCGCCACGGCGCCATCAGCTGGTCCATGATCGCCTGACCGCGGCGCGCCACGTCGGGGTCGGGGCCCTTCGAGTCGAGCAGATGCCAGGGCCCGGCGCCGTAGCTCTCGATCGTGTCGGCGACCGCTTCGACGAAGACCAGCGCGACGTCCTCGACCCCGCCCGGGATGGTATCGAGGCTGCGCCGGCCGAAGCGCTCGGTCAGCGCGCCGGCATAGTCCTCCAGCACGGCGATGATCAGCGCCTGGCGGCTGGGGAAGAACTTGTAGACCAGCGGGCGCGTCACCCCCGCCGCGGCAGCCACCTCGGCGAACTGGACGCCGTCGACGCCGCGCCGCGTGATCAGCTCGGCGGTGACGCGCAG
>JBOHWA010000222.1:0-2676 GCA_050735855.1 Binatia bacterium | reverse complement strand
GCCGCGCGCCGCGCCCTTCTTCTCCGGCACCGCCGCGGCGAGCGCCAGCAGGCGGCGCACGCCCTCGGGCAGGCCGTCGCTGTCGAGGGTGACGTGGCGCGCCTTGGCCAGATCGCTCACCTTGTGCAGGAAGGTGAGCAACGCGCTGTCCCATTTGCCCAACCCGCCGGCGTCGAAGGTGAGGCGGCGCGGCGTCGCGCCCTCGTCGAGCGCGTGCTCGACGACGTCGATGCCAGGCAGGCCGGCCTGCATTTCCCAGGCACCGGCGAGACTCACCTGCACCGTGTCGGCAGTCGGGCGACTGAAGCTGATCTGGCTCGGCATCGCGACGCGTTCGACCCGCCGGCACGTATCACGCACGCGGATGGGGCGCCAGGCACACCTGGGGCCTCTGGCGCCTACGGGGCGGGCGCCGCGGGCTGGCCGTAGCCGAACAGCCGCTTGGTCGCCCCCCAGGCTTCGCCGCCGCGGTTGACCACGGCGCTGAGGATGCCGCGTGGGGCGTGCAGGACGGCGTCGACGAACCAGCGCAGGGTGGCGGCGGGCACCGCGGCCACGTTGGGCCGGACGATGGGGTCGTCGAGGGTGCCGGTGATCTTCGCCGGGATGGGCGGCAGCGGCGGCAGCGAGGATGTGGGCAGGGCGATCGAGCCGAAGGCGATCATCTTCTGCATGCCCTCTGCGGTCAGGGTGAAGCGCGCCGCCAGGTCGATGGGGCCGGCGAGGGCGAAGGTGCCGGCGGCCGTGGCGATGTAGTCGGCGCTGTGCAGGGCGAGGTCCTGCGTGTGGACGACGCCGCTCTCGAGGGTGAAGGTGCCGCCGGCGCTGTCGACGCGATTCGGCGAGCCCAGCTTGTCCATGCTGCGGCTCGGCCCGAACATCGCTTCCCACAGGGCGCGCAGCACGGCGGAGGAGCGCATGGTGCCGCCGCGCACCATGAGATCGCCGCTGGCGTCGAGGGTGTCGCTCCAGTCGTCGACGATGCGGCCGCGGAAGTCGATGTCGGCGTCGAGATGGTCGAGATCGATGGTCGACGGTTCGTTGGCGCTGAGCAGCAGGAGGATGCTGCGCGGATCGGCGTCGCGGATGGTCAGATGGCCGGAGAACGCGTGCGCGCCGGCGAACGAGTAGGTGCCGGTGTGCGACCAGGCGCCGCCCCCGGCGGTGAAGTGCAGCGCCGTGAAGGTCAACCGCTCCTTGCCGTAGGCGAACTGCCCCGTGGCCTGGGTGCCGCCGAGGCCGCCGAACATCGCGCGCCCGGCGCTCGCCGTGGCGCCGTGCAACGCCAGGTCGCCGTCGCGCACGCGGAAATCGCTGGCAAACCGTGCCGGCGCGTCGACGACGAGGTCGCCGAGCAGGAACGCGCCGCTGTGCAGTTGCACGGTCGCGTTGCCGCCGATCGCCCCGCCGGCGGCGGGCGCCAGCGTCAGGCGCAGATCGGCGACGCCGGTCGGGCTGCTCGGTGCGTCGCCGTCACCCTGACCGGCGGCGATGAGCAGCGGCTCGAGGCGGACGCCGGTGCCGCTGATGGTGCCATTGAACGGTGGCGACGCGGCCGGCGTGACCGTGCCGCTCGCCTGCCAGACGCCGCCGAAGGCGCGCGCCGTCAGCCCGGCCAGCTGCAGCCGGTCCGCGTTGCCGCTGAACTGTGCGCTGAGGGTGTCGGCGGCGTTGCCGGCCAGGCTGGCGCCGGCGGCATCGAGACGGCCGCGCGACAACGTCAGCTGGCCGCGCTCGATCTGCACGCCGGCGGCCACCGAGGCGGGCGCTGCGATGCGCACGTCCTCCCACTGCAGCGCCGGCGAGGCGAGGCGCAGGCTGACGTTGCCGCGCACCGAGTCGCGCGGGCCGCTGGACAGGGTGGCGCGGACATCGAGCGCACCGCTGGGGGGCGCCCCAGGCGGGGCGCGGTCCGGGGCGGCGGCCGCCGCCGCCGCGAAGGCCTGATCGAGGCGCACCGCGGTGGCCGCCAGCGTCCCCGTCCAGGCCCCGCCGGCGCGCACCGGCAGCGTGCCGGTGTAGGTCCAGGTGCCGCCCAGGGCGCCGAGGCGCAGCGGCGCGACGCGCAGGGCGTCGGCGGCGTAGCTGAACTGGACGTCGATCGCCTCGGCGGCGAGCCCGTCGCGGCTGACCCGCACGGCACGCGCCTGGCCGTTGGTCAGCGTGGCCGTGCCGTCGTCGAGCGCCACGTCGGCGGCGATCTGCAGCGGCGCGGCGACGTGCACGCCGTCCCAGGTGACGGCGCCGCCGGCGAGCTCGACGCTGGCGTGCCCGCCGAGGGTGCCGCCGACCGTGCCGTGGCCGTCGAAACTGACCGCCAGCTGTCCGTCGGCTTGCGGCAGGGCCGCGCTGACGCCGAGGGCGGGCAGGGCGGCGAGCAGTTGGGCGGTGTCGACCTGCGCACCGCGCAGGCCGCCGTCGAGGACGATCGGGTCGGCCAGCGTGATCTGGCCGCTCTGCGACCAGTGCCCACCGAAGGCGCGCGCCTCCGCCCCGCGCACCTGGAGGGCGTCATCGGCGTAGGCGAAGCTGGCGCGCAGCGTCTCGGCGGCGAGCCCGCCGTGCTCGAGTCGCGCCAGCTCGGCCGTGCCGTCGGAGAGCGAGAACGTCGGGGCGTTCCAGGCCAGTTGCGCGCTCAGCTTCAGTGGCGCGACGGCGCGCCAGTCGCGCACGCTG
>JBOHWA010000221.1:0-2619 GCA_050735855.1 Binatia bacterium | reverse complement strand
GCTGTGCGAAATCCCGGCGGCATGGCATCCGAGCGGGGGAGAACGCAGGCGTCGTTTCTGGTCACGTTGCTCGTCGTCGTGGCGGTGATCGGCGGGTATGTCGCCTGGACGTTCTTGCGCCCCGATCCCTATGCGCTGTCCGAGCGCATGGTGCGCGAGTCGCGCCGCGAGGTGACCACCGTGGTGCGCGAGTTCCAGCGCGACCTCGACCGGTTGGGGCGCGACAAGGGCGCCGATCTCGGCAAGCGGATCGAGCAGGAGAGCGCCGAGGCGGTGGCCGATATCGAGGCGCTGGTCAGCGACGCGCGCGACCGCCTGGGCGAGCTCGACATCGACCTGCGCACCGAGCGCAACCGTATGGACCGCATCAAGGCGCGGGCACAGGAAGGCCAGGAGATGATTGCGGAGTACGCCGCGGAGGCGAAGGCGAAGCTGCAGGACGCCGCCCCGTAGCCGCCGCCCGATCGTCCGCCGGCCGTGCCGGCGGCGCTCCGGTGCCGGGCGCGGCGGCTGGCGCCGCTGCCTTTGCCGGGTGGCTGGTCTCTGGTAACCCTGCAGCGGCTACCGCCGGAGGAGCCACCTATGTCCGAGCAGATTCAATCGTCGCTGAAGGAGGAGCGGGTCTTCCCGCCGCCAGCCGAATTCAGCGCCACGGCCCATATCCCGAGTGCCGAACGGCTGGCCGAGCTGACCCGCCAGGCGGCGCAGAACCCGGAAGCCTTCTGGGCCGGCATCGCCGCGGAGCTGCACTGGTTCTCGCCCTGGGAGCGCGTCCTGGAATGGAACGCGCCGTTCGCCAAGTGGTTCGTCGGCGGCACCACCAACCTCTGTTACAACTGCGTCGATCGCCACGTCGACAGCTGGCGGCGCAACAAGGCGGCGATCATCTGGGAGGGCGAGCCGGGCGACAGCCGGGTGCTGACCTTTGCCGATCTGCAGCGCGAGGTGTCGCGCTTCGCCAACGTGCTGCACGGCCTGGGCGTCGCGGCGGGCGATCGCGTCGGCATCTACCTGCCGATGATCCCCGAAGCGGCCATCGCCATGCTCGCCTGCGCCCGCATCGGCGCCGTGCACAGCGTCGTCTTCGGCGGCTTCAGCGCCGAGGCGCTGCGCGACCGACTGAACGATGCGCAGGCCAAGGTCGTGGTCACCGCCGACGGCGGCTATCGGCGCGGCGCCATCGTGCCGCTGAAGGCCAACGTCGACGAAGCCCTGCGCCACACCCCGTCGGTCGAGCGCGTCGTGGTGGTCAGCCGCACCGGCCAGACCGTGCCGATGAACGACGGCCGTGATCTGTGGTGGAACGAGCTGATGGACGAGGCCAGCGACGTCGGCGCGTGTGTGCCGGTGGACGCCGAGCACCCGCTGTTCATCCTCTATACCAGCGGCACGACCGGCAAGCCGAAGGGCGTCGTCCACACCACCGGCGGCTACATGGTGCACACCTACATCACCAGCCAGTGGGTGTTCGACCTGAAGGATGAGGACACGTACTTCTGCACCGCCGACATCGGCTGGGTGACCGGCCACAGCTACGTCGTCTACGGCATCCTCGCCAACGGCGGTACGACCGTGATGTACGAGGGGGCGCCCAACTGGCCCGAGCCCGACCGGCTGTGGCGCATCATCGACAAGTTCGGCGTCAGCGTCTTCTACACCGCCCCGACGGCCATTCGGTCGTTCATGAAATGGGGCGCCGAGTGGCCGCGCAAGCACCGCCTCGACCGCCTGCGGCTGCTCGGCTCGGTCGGCGAGCCGATCAACCCCGCGGCCTGGATGTGGTACCAGCGCGAGATCGGCCACGACCGCTGCCCGATCGTCGACACCTGGTGGCAGACCGAGACCGGCGGCATCATGATCGCGCCGCTGCCCGGGGCGACGCCGACCAAACCCGGCTCGGCGACGCGGCCGTTCCCCGGCATCGAGGTCGACGTCATGACCCGCGACGGCCAGCCGGTGGGCGACAACCAGGGCGGCTTCCTGGTGCTCACGCGCCCCTGGCCCGGCATGCTGCGCACCATCTACGGAGATCCCGACCGCTACGCGCAGCAGTACTGGAGCCAGATCGACGGCATGTACTTCACCGGCGACGGCGCGCGCCGCGACGCCGACGGCTACTATTGGATCATGGGCCGCATCGACGACGTGGTGAACGTCGCCGGCCACCGCCTCGGCACGATGGAGATCGAGAGCGCCCTGGTCGGCCACCCGGCGGTCGCCGAAGCGGCGGTCGTCGGCCGCCCGGACGAGATCAAGGGCCAGGCGATCACCTGCTTTGTCAGCCTGGAGGCCGGCCACACCTGGAGCGCCGAGCTCGAGAAGCAGCTGCGCGACCACGTCGCCAAGGAGATCGGCGCCTTCGCCCGGCCGGACGAGATCCGCTTCGCCGACGCCCTGCCCAAGACGCGCAGCGGCAAGATCATGCGCCGCCTGCTGCGCGACATCGCCAGCGGGGCCGAGACGCTCGGCGACACGACGACGCTCGAAGACCTGTCGGTGCTGGCGAAGCTGCGGGAAGACGACGAATGAAGCCGCCGCGCCCTGCATCGGCGTGCGGCGCACCTCCGCCCCCCGCGTCGCTCACGCCCTGGAGGGCGCCGGTCCCTCGGCGCCGGGGGC
>JBOHWA010000220.1:0-4669 GCA_050735855.1 Binatia bacterium | reverse complement strand
CCGCATACCCATCTGGTCGTAGGCCGCGGCGCTGTCGGGCACGCGCGCGGCCGCGGCGCGCAGCGCGTCGAGTGGATCGCCGGCCACGTCGCGGCGCACAAAGAGTTGCACCAGCGCCGGCTCGCGGCGCTCGAACATCGGCTGGTAGCGATCGGCGAGCAGCGGGGCGATACCCTCGAGCGCGGCCGGCGGCAGGCGGTCGGTGAGCACGATCTGTTCCGGTGGGTCGTCGGCGAGGGTCTGGACCAGCGCCGCCGGCGACAGCGCGCCGCTGGCGAAGCGTTTGACGGAGATGACGGCCAGCGCCGGGGGCACTTCGAAGCCGGCGCGGAAGGCGAAGACGGCGCGGTCGGCGAAGACGCGCGTGGTGCGGTCGGCGAACTGGCGCATCAGCTCGACGACGAAGTGGCCGGTGCGCTCGCCTGGCCTGGGCAGCCAGGGCTGCGGCTGCCAGCCGTTCAGACGCAGGGCGACCACGGCGGCAATTCCCACGGCGGCGGCCGCCTGCCATGGCCAGCGGCGACCGTTGGCGAGCCCGACGGCGGCGCCGGCCAGGGCACAGAGCGGCAGCACCAACAGCACGTAGTGGTGCGCCCAGTACGGGGTGTGCCCGGCCAGCAGCGGAGTGGCGACCGCCAGCCAGACGGCGAACGTCAGCAGGCCTGGGCGGCGCGCCGCGCCGAGCCCGAGGGCGGCGAGGACGAGCAGGGTCCAGTCGGCGCGCAGCGTCTGTCGCAGCACCGACGCCGCGCCGGCCGAGCCGAACGCCGCCCACCCGTCGAGGCGCGGCGTGGAGAGCTGACTCCAGCCCGCGCCGCCGATCAGCGCGGCGGTGCCCAGCAGGGCGGCGGCCAGGCCGGTGCACCACAGCCCCAGGGGGCGCCAGGCGCGCGCCTCGACGGCCAGGGCGACGAAGGCGATCGGCACCAGCAGCGCGGCGATCAGTTTGATGCCGAGCGCCGCGCCGAGGCAGGCGCCGGAGCACAATAGCCAGGCGGGGCGCCGCTCGCCGTGCCAGCGCCGCACCATCCACAGGCCGAGCAGCGCCAGGGCGAGCGCCGGCACGCCGATCATCAGCGAGATGCTGAAGGCCTGGAAGTAGGCGTCGGTGCACAGGATCACGGCTGCCGCCAGGCCGGCGAGCCGGCCCGCCGCCTGGCGCACCATGTCGGTGACGGTGAAGACGATCAGGCCGGCGCACAGCAGCACCAGCCCGCGACCGGCGACCAGATCCCAACCGACGAGATCGAACCAGGCGCGCAGCAGGTGGGTGAACAGCGGCGGTTGATCGCTCCAGACCTCGACGTAGAGCGGATGACCGTGCGCGACCAGCAGGGCCTTCATGGCGTTGATCCCCTCGTCGGGGTTCAGCTCGAAGGCGTCGATCGATCCGTGCCACGCCCACATGGCGGCGACGTAGGCGCACGCGGCCAGCGCCGCTCCCCACGCAGCGCCGATCGAGGCCGTGCGGCCGGCGGAATCGATGCGCATAGCGGGATCCTATGTGGCGGGCCGGCCGGCCACAGGCAAGGGCAGCGCGATCCGACCGGGGCGCGCCACGCGGTGCCTCGACTGGCACCACCTTGAGCAGGATCGCTTGATTGTGTAACGTCGGCGCGAGGGTACACACCATGACGCGCGTGCAGGTACTGCTGACGGAAGACCACGACCGTCGCCTCGAAGAGCTCGCCGAGGCGCGTGGCGAATCGAAGTCGAGCCTGGTGCGCCGCGCGGTGGAACTGCTGCTGCAGATGGATGGCCGAGAGGATGATCCACTGCTGGCGCTGGTCGGGCAGGCGGGTCGGTCCGGAATCCGTCGCGGTGCACGGGATCACGACCGACTGCTGGTTGCCGCCGCACGACGTCGAGCCGCCAAGTGACGATGGGTCCGCGCCGGGTCTTTGTCGACACGGGCGCCTGGTACGCGCTGCAGGTCAGCGACGACGAATGGCACAAGGCTGCCGTCGCCACGCTGAGCGGGTTGGCGGCGAGCCGTCACCCGTTGGTGACCACGAACCAGGTCGTTGGCGAGACGTACACCTTGTTGCGAATGACCTGTGGACACGCCGCGGCCGTGACCTTTCTGGATCGACTGGGGGAATCCCGGCGGATCGAGCGTCTCTTCGTCGGTCGGGAAATGGAGGCGCGCGCCTACGGGGTGCTGCGTCAGTATGCCGATCAAGACTTCAGCTTCGTCGACGCGACCAGTTTCGCGGCCATGCGGAGCGAGCGCATCCGTCACGCCTTCGCTCTCGACCAACACTTCGCCACGGCGGGTTTCACGCGCATCCCGATTGACCTGCCGGTCGCCCAGATGTGACGAGTCTCGCCCGACGCTTCCCGGGTTGCGCGGTCACCTGGAAGCCCTCGGCCTCGAGGACTCGCCGGTCGGTATCCCAACTGGCCTGCAACGCCGCCTCGGTATCGTGGAAGAGGTCGATGTCGCGCGACAGGCGCGGCGCGGCCAGCAGCTCGTTCAGGGCCACGCCGCCGGCGACGTAGGATTCCCCGGACGCGATCCGCGTCTGCGCTAGGAGTCGACAGACGCTGCGTTGGAACGGCGTAAGAGCCATTGTCTGATCTCGGCGGCGCGCCGGAACCCCTGCTGATCTGCGTGCTGCTCAATGTAGGCGAGGGTCCGCAGCATCTCGTCCCGTCCGGTCGGGTAGTAGTCGCGGCGGAGAAACCACAGGCACTGGTCTCGGTATTCATCGACCAGCTGGCCGACCGCCTGCTCGACGTCGTCGATGTCCGCGTCCATCACCGCGCACCCTAGCAGGTGAGGGGATGGGGGAGAACTCGGAACCGCGCCGGATCAATCGTGCCACGGTCGGCGAAGACCTGCGTGCTTCACACCTCCGCGAGGAGGTAGTTGAGGTCGTCGCGCGACAGGCCGCGGGCGAAGCCGCCCTCGCCGAGGATCTCGCTGGCGAGGGCCGCCTTCTGGCGCTGCAGCTCCCAGATCTTCTCCTCGATGGTGCCGCGCGCCAGCAGGCGGTAGGCGATGACGGTGCGATCCTGGCCGATGCGGTGCGTGCGGTCGATGGCCTGGGCTTCGACGGCGGGGTTCCACCAGGGATCGAAGAGCACCACGTAGCTTGCCGCGGTGAGATTCAGGCCGGTGCCGCCGGCCTTGAGCGAGATGAGGAAGACGGCGGCGCCCTCGGCGCTCTGGAAGGCGTCGACGACGTCCTGGCGTCGGGTGGTCTGCCCGGTGAGCGTGTGCACGGGGATCTTCCGCTTGCGCAGGTCGCGCGCGATCAGCTTCAGGCACTCGACGAACTGGGAGAAGACGAGCACCTTGTGCCCTTCGGCGAGCAGCGGCTCGAGCAGCTCGAGCAGGCGGTCGAACTTGCCGGAGGTGAGATGCGCCGCGCCGCCGGCGAGGGCGGGGTGGCAGCAGATCTGGCGCAGGCGGGTGAGCGCGGCGAGGATGTGGATCTTGTGCTGGCGCACGCCGCCGGGCGCCTCGGCCAGCGAGTCGATCAGTCGCCGGCATTTCTTCAGCTCGGCGAGATAGAGCAGGCGCTGCTCGCGCGCCAGCTCGCAGTCGATGCGCTCCTCGATGCGGTCCGGCAGCTCGGGGGCGACCTCGCGCTTGGCGCGGCGGAGCAGGATGGGTCGCAGCTTGGCGGCGAGCAAGGTCCGCACGTGTGGTGGAGCGTCGAGGCGGTCGTAGCGCTGCTCGAAGCGGGCGCGCGGGCCGAGATAGCCCGCATTGATGCAGTGCACGATGCTCCAGAGATCGAGCGGTCGATTCTCCAACGGCGTGCCGGTGAGGGCGATGCGATGGCGCGCTGACAGCGACGCGGCGGCGCGCGTCACGGCGGCGTCGGGGTTCTTGAGGTTCTGGGCCTCGTCGAAAATCACGGCGCGCAGCTCGATCGTGCGCCACGGCTCGGCATCGCGCCGCAACAGGGCATAGTTCATCACCACGACGTCGGCCGACGCGAGATCGGCGCGTTTGGCGTGGCGCTCCCCGCCGCGCTCGAGCAGCAGGACGCGCAAGCCTGGCGTGAAGCGGGCCGCTTCGCGCAGCCAGTTGTGCACCACCGACGCCGGGCAGACGACCAGGCTGGGGCCGCCGCGCGGTTCGCGCTCGCGCAGGTGGGCGAGCCACGCCAGCGCCTGCACGGTCTTGCCGAGGCCCATGTCGTCGGCCAGCAGCGCGCCGATGCCAAGCTTGGAGGCGTGGGCGAGGAAGTCGACGCCGGCGCGCTGATACGGGCGCAGCTCGCCCTGCACCCCTGCCGGCACGGCGATCGGCGGCAGGCCCTTGAAGCGCTGGATGCGAGCCCGCAGGCGGCGGGCCTTCTGTACCGTGGCGGCGTCGGCGCCGAAGCCTTCGAGCGCCGCCAGGCTTTCGGCCCGCGCCCCGGCGAGCTGCCAGAGCGTCAGACGCTGCTCACCGGCGCCCAGTTCGATGCCGAGATCGGCGAGCACCGCGGCGGTCTGATCGTGCGCGGCGACGAGGTCGCGCCGCACCCAGCCGCCGCCGAGGCGGACGAAGCGCGCCGAGCTGCGCCGCAGCTTGGCGAGGTCGTCGTCGCTCAGCCGTAGCCCCTCGGCCTGCCACTCGGCGGAGACCGAGAACCAGTCGAGACCGCTCGACTGGATGGTCAGCACCGGTTGCGGCGGCGCGCCGCCAGCGAGCAGCCGGCGCACCCGC
>JBOHWA010000219.1:0-6728 GCA_050735855.1 Binatia bacterium | reverse complement strand
GCTGTGCGACGCCGGCGCGCCGACCGATCTGCTCGGCCGCTGGGTGCGCGAGAAGGGCGTGCTGCCGATCGAGGAGGCCGTGCGCCGCCTCAGCAGTCAGCCGGCGGCCGTCTTCGGCATCACCGATCGCGGGCGTCTCGAGACCGGCCTGGCGGCCGACGTGGTGGTCTTCGACCCGACCACGGTCGCCTGCGGCCCGCTGCGCCGCGTGCGCGACTTCCCCGCCGGCGCCGACCGCCTGGTCGCCGACGCCCTCGGCATTCGCACCGTGGTCGTCAACGGCACCGTGCTGCGCGAGGACGGCCGCGATCAGGTCGCCGCCGACGGCCCGTTGCCGGGCCGCCTGCTGCGCGGGGGGCAGGCCCGATGAGCTATCCGATCATCTCCGCCGACTCACACATCACCGAGCCGCCCGACGTCTACATCAAATACGGCGACGCGCCGTTCCGCGACAACGCGCCGCACCTCGAGCGCACCGACGCCGGCGACCTCTACGTGATCCCCGGCATGAAGCTGCCGGTGCCGATGGGCATCGTCGCCGCGGCCGGCAAGCCGGCGGAGGAGATCCGCGTCCTCGGCACGCGCTTCGAGGACCTGCACCGCGGCGGCTGGGATCCCGAGGCGCGCCTCGCCGACCAGGCGCGCGACGGCATCGCCGCCGAGGTGGTGTACCCGACCGTCGGCATGGCGATCTGCAACCACCGCGACCTCGACTACAAGCGCGCCTGCTTCGCCGCCTACAATCGCTGGATCGCCGAGTACTGCGCCGTCCACCCCGAGCGGCTGCTCGGCGCCGGCCAGACCGCCATGCGCACACCGGCCGAGGGCATCGCCGACATCGAGGCGATCAAGGCGCTCGGCCTGCGCGGCGTGATGATGCCGGGGCATCCCGGCGTCGAGGACTACGACTCGCCCATCTACGACGAGTTCTGGCAGGCGGCCGTCGCGCTCGGCCTGCCGCTGTCGTTCCACATCCTCACCACGCGCGACAGCGCGCCGACCCGCGGCCCGCGCATGAACGCCTTCCTGGCGGTGATCCGCGGCTGCCAGGACATCATGGGCACGATGGTGCTCGGCGGCGTTTTCGAGCGCCACCCCAAGCTGAAGATCGTCTGCGTCGAGGCCGACGCCGGCTGGGTGCCGCATTTCATGTACCGCATGGACCACGCCTACAAGCGCCACCGCTATTGGCTGCCGCCCGGCCAGGCGCTGTCGAAGCTGCCGTCGGAGTATTTCGCCGAGCACATCTACACGACGTTCCAGGACGACTGGGTGGCGTTCAAGACCGCCAACCTGATGAACTGGCGCCGCCTGATGTGGGCCAACGACTTCCCGCACAGCGACTCGACCTGGCCATGGTCGCAGGCGATGCTGGCCGAGCACGCCACCGACCTCACCGCCGAACAGCGCCGCGCCATCCTGTGCGACAACGTGGCGGAGCTGTACGGCATCGACCTCGCGGCGCTGCCGCCGGCGGTCGAGTAGGCCCACGCTGGGAGCGCGGGCGGCCCGCCCGCTCTGCGCCCGCGAGGTTCATGGGTCCGCGCGAAGTCGCGGCGCTCGGAGCGCCCCGCGCCGCCGCAGGCGTTGGTTTGCCGCGCCCCGCGCTTGACTCCTGCAGTCCTTGCCTCAGACTTCGCCGTTGAGTCATGCGGCCGCTCATTCTTCTCTGCTGCGCCCTCCTCCTCTCCGGCTGCCTCGGCCGGCAGAAGTGGCAGGGCGGTACGCTCGCCAACCCGGAGTTGATCGCGCGCGAGATCAGCCCGGCGCTGGTCGCCAATGACGACCCGCTGGCCGCGGCGCCGTACATCGAAGCGCCGCAGCACCTGCGCCCCTGCTGCGCCTTCGGCAGCGGGCTCGGGGTCAGCCTCGGCACCATGCCGTTGCCGGGCGTCGAGATCGCCAACACCATCGACCTGAGCGAGCTCGGCCTGCACACCTATGACAACGGTACCGTCGCCTTCGAGACCGGCCGACCCGGCGCGTCGCTGATCAACTTCGAATCCAACGGCCTCGTCTATACCTGCCGCGGCGGCTTCATCGATACCGCGCATCTGCGCGACTGGGCCGACTGGACGCTGTTCCTCTACAGTCGCGTCTCCCGCATGCTCGACACCGGCGGCATCATCGAGCTGCCGCCCGAAGCCGGCGTGCGGCGCATCGTCCTGCAGGCGGTGCCGAAGAAGACCATCGCCGCATACGGCCGTAAGCAACTCGCCGTGCCGCTCGCCCAATGGCTGGCCTTCCAGCTCTCGGTCTGGCACGAGATCGCCACCTGGTACGGCTGGGCCGCGCTCGAGATGTTCTCCGAGAAGGCGTCGTCGTTCTCGCCCGAGGATCTGTACTCGAACCTGCTCGGCATCAAGCTCGCCGGCATCCTCATCTACGACAACAGCGTCGGCAGCGAGCTACTCTACAACGAGGCGATGAACAACGCGATCCCGAACCTGTTGATGCGCCTCGGGGCGGTCGACGAGGAGATCGCCAAGGCGGCGGCCAAGTCGGTCGACGGGGTCTGGTGGGACTCCAAGGTCACGCTGCCGAACGCCAACCTGGTGATCCGGCGCAACATGGATATCCGCACCACCATCGTGCCGTGGCTGGCGACCCTGGCGACACCGGAGCGCGAACCTGATGCGCCGCTGGTTGCCACCTGTGGTCGCACGCCCCAGCCGGTCGGTCTGCGCAACCCGAACACGTTCGACGGCGTGCCGTTCCGCAAGCGCGCCACGGTCGAGATCGATGTTCAGGCGGATCTCGCCGAGCGCATGCAGCTCGCCGCGCCCCACGTCACGCAGGAAGACTTTCCCAAGCTGATCCAGCGCATCGCCGTCGAGGCCAAGGCGGCCTTCGGGCCCAACTTCGACCAGCCGTGAGCGCTTCCATCCGCCGGGCGGACCGCACTACTACAGCGCAGCACGAAGGAGAGCGTATGACCGCCTGGACCCCCGAGGACTGTGACCGCCTGCTCTGCGAGTTTCTGGCGCACGGTGGGCTCGACCGCATCGTCGAGCTGTACGAACCGCAGGCGACGTTCGTGACCGAGACGCGCGAGGCGCTGGTCGGCCACGCCGCCATCCGCGCGTCGTTCGCCCCGCTCGCCGCGGCCCGGCCGCGTCTGGTCGCCAACCTCACGCAGGTGGTGTGCACCGGCGAGGACCTGGCGATGATCTACAACGACTGGACGATGACCGTCACGCCGCCGGGCGGCGCCCCGACCGAGATGACCGGCCGCGCCATCGAAGTGGTCCGCCGGCAGCCCGACGGCAGCTGGCGCTTCGCCCTCGACGACCCGTACGGGCGCAACTGACGACCGGCGCCGCTAGCGGCTCGGCGCGGGCGTCAGGGCGGCGGCGCGCTCGAGCGCCAGGGTGCGCAGGTCGGCCATCACCAGCGCCGGGCTCATCAGGCCGGTGCTGTAGATGTTGCGCACGCGGTTCTGCTCGTCGAGCAGAAACACCTTGAGCACGTGGCGATAGGTACCGGTCCAGGTGCCGTCTTCGTAGCGCAGCTTGGCCACCGGCTGGCCGAAGTCTTCCAGGACGGGCGTGATCTCGGCCTCGTCGGCGCCGGTGAGGAAGGCCCAATCGGTGCGCGGCGCGAAGCCGGCGCGGACGGTGGCCAGCCGTTCCGGTGTGTCGCGCTGCGGATCGAAGCTGATGGTCACCAGGCGGACCTGGCTGGCCAGGGCGGGATCGTCGGCCAGCTGGCGATCGAGGCGGTGCAGGATCGCCTCGGCGAGCGGGCAGCCGGCCGCCTCGCTGCAGGTGGTGTAGACGAACGCCACCACCGCGAGGCGATCCTGCTTGAGCGCCGCCAGGCGCACCGGCGCGCCGGTGCTGTCGCGCAGCGGGTGGTCGTCGACACGATCGATCGGTGGCAGGCGATACGAACCGGGCGGCGGCGGCTGGAACTCGGGCGTGAAGGGCCCGACCATGTAGGTGTAGCCGGTGTCGACAGGGGGCGGGTCCGCCGCGCGCGCCGGCGCTGCCAGCCACAGGAGGAGCAGCAGGGCCGGCGCGGCGGGACTCATTCGGCGCGCGCCAGCTCCGACCCGGCGCGCGCGGCGCGGCTGTAGATCTGGTTCTTGTAGAACTGGTCCTGGCCGAAGTGCATCTGGTGCGGGCGACCCAGCCCTTCCTTGATGAAGTCGAGGCTGAAGAGCGGCTTCAGCTGCTTGCCGTTCCAGCCGTATGCCTTGAGGAACTGTTCGTTGTCGACGCCGGTCTTGTCCCAGTTGGCGAGTAGCGAGGAGGTGAAGTAGACGCGCTCGCCGTCCCAGGTCTGCGACACCATGTTGAGCTGCGTGCCGATCTGCTGCTGGTGCACGACGCGCGGGTGATGCGGATCGCTGACGTCGAAGACGCGCACGGTGCCGTCCATGAACGAGTCGACGAAGAGGAAGCGGTCGTCGGCCGACAGGCTGATGTCGACCGGCAGCGGCGTCTTCGTCGGATCGCCGATGTCGGCGACTGCGCTGGCCTTGAAGGTCCCGTCGGGCTGCTGCTCGATGAGCCACAGCTTCGAGGTCAGGGCCGTAGTGGTGAAGGCGTAGTTGTGGCGCGGCTGCAGCGCCCAGCGCACCTCGAGCGGTGCGCCCGGGACCTCGAGCGTCTGGATCGGTTTGCGCGCATGCGCGTCCCAGACGACCATCGTGTTGCCGAAGTGCTTCATCGCCTCGGGATCGGCCACGACCTTGCCGAACGCCGTCATGTAGTTGTTCCAGCCGGTGAACGACGAGGTCAGCATGCGGTTGAGGCGCGGCTGGACGCGCACGTCGTAGCCGTACGGCGCCTCGTCCGGCAGCCAGGTGGTCTGCACGAAGGCGCCGTCGTTGTTGTACTCGACCAGCGCGGTGCGGCCGCCGTGGTCCTGCGCGTTGGACAGCGCCGCGATCAGCATGCGGCCCGGCAGGGCGAAGAAGGTGTGCGGGCCGACCACGCCGCCGCTGTCCTTCTCGAAGCTGTCGATGGTGCGCGTCAGCTTCGGTTTGGCCGGATCGGTGGCGACGTCGAAGACGAAGATGCGGCTGTCGTCGAGGCCGCCGAGCCAGAGATAGCGCCGGTCGTCGGAGAAGCCGCCGTGATGCGCTTCGTGGCGGCCGCCGACGGAGACGGACGACACCACCTTGCCGTAGCCGGGCTTGGCGGGATTGGCGCCGATGGTGACCAGCTTGTCGGAGCCGTCGCCGACGCCGTCGATGCCGACCGTCCAGACGTAGACGTAGTCCTCCTGTCCGGTGACCTTCGGCATGTAGGCCGACATGCAGGTCTCATCGGCGCGCGCGTTCCACGCCGCACAGGTGATCAGTCCGGCCAGCGCGCAGGCGCGCGCGAATCGCGACACTCGGGACATGGTTCCCTCCCACGACCGCAGATATGCAGGCCCATAGACCGGGAGCCCAGCGCGGTCAACGCGAAGAGGCGGCGCGCCCGTCGAAATCCGGTAGCGCGGGCCTCCGTGCCCGTCTGGGCTCCGTCCGCGGAGACCAGCCGTTCCGCCACGTCGCCGTCTGCTGGCGCGCTGCGCGCGCCAGACGGGCACGGAGGCCCGCGCTACCGGAAGTGGAACCTCAGCTCGGGCGCGGGGCGGTGTACTGGGTGCGCATCACCGCGTCGAAGGCGCGGTCGGGCAGCCAGCGGTGCAGGCCGAGCAGGACGTGGGCCCCGGCGGTGATGACGTAGCGGGTGCGCGGCCGCGAGGTGGTGATGGCTTTCTCGATCACCTGCGCCACCTTCTCCGGTCCGACGGCGAACGCCGCCATCGGGCCCTCGTAGACGCCGCGGATGTTCTGCTTGATCGACTCGCGGAACGGCGCGTAGTCGGCCGTGCCGCCGATGGCGTCGACCTTGGCGATCGCGGTGTTGCCGAATTCCGTCCGGATGGCGCCCGGTTCGACGACGATGACGTCGACGCCGAAGCCGCGCACTTCGAAGCGCAGCGCGTCGCTCAACGCCTCCACCGCGTACTTGGTCGCGTGGTACATGCCGCCGCCGGGCAGCGTCATGCGGCCGCCCATCGAGCTCAGGTTGACCACCTTGCCCCAGCCCTGGTGCCGCATGGCGGGCAGGACCAGCTGCGTCAGCCGCAGCAGGCCGAAGACGTTGGTCTCGAACTGGCGCCGCACTTCGCTCATCGGGATCTCTTCCACCGGCCCTTCGGACCCGTAGCCCGCGTTGTTGATCAGCACGCCGACGGCGCCGTGCGCCCGCTCGATGGTCGCCACGGCGGCGCGCATCGAGTCCTCGTCGCAGACGTCGAGCGCCAGCGGCGTGCAGCCATCGGCCGCCAGCGCCGCGATCGACTCGAGCTTGCGCGCCGTCGCGTAGACGGTGTGACCGCTCTTGGCCAAACGCTGCGCCGTGACGCGCCCGATGCCGGTCGAGCAGCCGGTGATGAGTACCGCTTTCGAGACAGTCGTCATGCTTCCTCCTCGACGAAATTCTTTTGGAGGGCGCCGGTCCCTCGGCGCCGGGGGCGGGGTGGGGGCGAACTGTCTCGCCGCGTGGAGGGCGCCGAGGGACCGGCGCCCTCCAGATCGGAATGAACAGTCATTCTCTGTTGTTCGGTTCAGGCCGACAGCATCGCCCAGACGGACGGCTCGGCGGCCTCGATGACGGCGTCGGTGAGGTCGAAGCGGCCGGCATCGGCTTCCTTGACCAGGCCGATGAAGGCGCCGAACGCCATGGAGATGAGCACCGCCGGATCGCCGGCGTGGTAGGCGCCGG
>JBOHWA010000218.1:0-2739 GCA_050735855.1 Binatia bacterium | reverse complement strand
CGCCGGCGCGACCCGCCGGCAACACACGCTCAGCGTGCGCATCCCCGCCGGCGTCGACACCGGCTCGCGGCTCAAGCTGCGCGGCGAGGGCGAGGGCGGATTGCAGGGCGGCCCGGCCGGCGATCTCTACGTCGTCCTGCACGTGCGCGAGCACCCGCTGTTCACCCGCGACGGCAACGACGTCGTCTGCGACGTGCCGATCGGCTTCACCCACGCGGCGCTGGGCGCCGAGATCGACGTGCCCACCCCGCATGGCAAGGTGAAGATGAAGGTGCCGGCCGGCACCCAGTCTGGCAACGTCTTCCGCCTCAAGGGCAAGGGCGTTCCCGACGTGCGCGGCTATGGGCACGGCGACGCCCTCGTCCGGGTCGTCGTCGAGACGCCGAAGAAGCTCAGCGCCAAGCAGCGCGAGCTGCTCGAAGAGTTTGCGCGCCTCAGCGGGGAAGAGGTACACCCCATCGCCAAGGGGTTCCTCGACAAGGTGAAGGAGATGTTCGGCTAGCGACGGCTGGCCGCCCGACGACAGCATGCCAGCGCTTCGCACCCGGCCGGTCGGCCACTCGCTCGAGCGCGCCGCGGCCGGATCCGGTCGGCGCCGGCGCTGCACCGTCCCCCTGCTCGGGGTGCTGGCGCTGGCGGCGCTCGCCGGCTGCAGCGCCCGCTCCACCCCGCTCGACGACGGACCGCTGCCCTACCGCCAGGCCGAGGACAACTTCCGCCTCGGCAACTACGAGAAGGCGGCGCGCGGCTATCAGATCTTCCTCGACAGCGAATCGGCCGACGAATTCGAGGATCTCGTCCCGCGCGCGTACTACCGCATGGCGCTCGCCGAGTACCGCCGCGGCCGCTTCACCGAGTGCCTGACGGTGCTCGACAAGATGGAGCGCGAGCTGCCGGATCGCCAGTGGCCGCAGGTCTATTCGTTGCGCGGCGACGCCGAGCTGGCGCGCGGCAATACGATCAGCGCGCTGCGCTGGTGGGAGCTCGGCTACGACTCGGCCGAGGGCGCCGAGCGCCGCGAGGCGCGCCAACACATCGTCGATGCGCTCGACCGCATGGACCAGGCGGCGCTGACCCGCGCCCGCGGCGTGCTGACGACGCCGGATATGCGCGCCCTGGTCGACGCGCGCCTGAAGGCAAAAGGCGGCCCGATCACCGCCCCGCCGGGTGCCGCCCCGCCGCCGGCCACCAGCTCTGTCGCGCCGCCCCTGCCGCCGCCGTCCGGCGCCAGCGTGGCGCCGATCCTGCCCGACCAGGGCGGCGTCGCCGCGCCGCGCATCGCCGCCCTCCTGCCGCTGAGCGGCCAGTACGCCACCTATGGCCAGCGCTCGTTGAACGGCATCAAGCTGGCGCTCGGCACCCAGGCCGGCGCACTGCTGGTGCGCGACAGCAAGGGCGAGCCGCAGGTGGCGCGCGCGGCGCTCGACGAGCTCATCGCCGATCCCAACGTGATCGCGGTGATCGGTCCGCTGCGCAGCAAGACGGCCGAGGCGATCGCCCCGCGCGCCGAGCGCGCCGGCCTGCCGATGGTCGTGCTCTCGCAGCAGGAGGGCGTCACCGGGCGCTGGGTCATCCAGCCGGCGATGACCTCCGAGCGCCAGGCGAGCGAGTTGGCCGAGTACGCCATCGCCCAGGGCCTGCGGCGCGTCGCCATCCTCTATCCGAACGATCCCTACGGCATCGCGCTGTCGTCCGCCTTCCGCCAGCAGATCGATCGGCGCGGCGGCACGGTCGTCGGCTCGGTGGTCTACGAACCGACGCAGAAGGAATTCTCCGTCGAGCTGCTCAGCGTCGACAAGTGGATCAAGGGCGACGGCCTGCAGGCGGTGTTCATCCCCGACTTCGCGCCGACGGCGCTGCCGTTGGCCACCCAATTGCGCCGCGCGCATCCGGGCGTCGTGCTGCTCGGCAGCAACGGCTGGAACGATCCCGCCGCGCTCGGTCCAGTCGCCGCCGACCTCGACGGCGCGGTCTTCGTCGACGGCTTCTTCGCCAGCAGCCAGCGCCGCGCCACGCAGGACTTCGTCGCCGCCTACCGCGCCGCCTACAGCTCCGCGCCGGAGATCCTCGAGGCGCAGGCCTACGACGCCGCGGCCCTGGTCGGCCGCGCGCTGCAGAGCGGTGCCCGCAGCCGCGCCCAGATGGGCGCCGCGCTGCAGTCATCGCGCATCGAAGGGGCGGCCGGCACGGTGGCCATGAGCCCGCAGGGCGTCCAGCGCCAGCTCTTCCTGTTGCGTCTGTCGAACGGTACGATCAGCGAGATCGTCATCACCCGCCCGGCGGCCCCAGCGTCGGCGCCCGCCCCGGCGCCGTTCTCCGAGCCGCTGGTGCGCGACGCGGCGACACCGTAGCCCCCCTTCCCACGGAGGCGCGGCCCCGCATGACAGCGCGTCGGCGCAGCATCGCCCAGTTGGGTGAGTTCGGGCTGCTCGCCGGCCTGCTGCCGACGCTGCCCGGCGGCCGCGACGTGTTGCTCGGTCCGGGCGACGACTGCGCCGTCGTGCGCGGCGGCGGCGGGGCGCTGCTGCTGACCGTCGACGCGCTGGTCGAAGGGGTGCACTTCAGGCCGGGCTGGCTGACGCCGCGCCAACTCGGCGCCAAGGCGTTCGCCGTCAACGCCAGCGACATCGCCGCCATGGGCGGCACGCCGCGCTGGTGCGTGATCAACCTCGCGGCCCCCTCCCAGGCGCCGGCGGCCGATCTCGCCGCGATCAGCCGCGGGGTCGCGGCGGCCGCGCA
>JBOHWA010000217.1:0-2414 GCA_050735855.1 Binatia bacterium | reverse complement strand
CTCCAGGGCTGTGATCATTCGAGCGCGGTGCGCGTTGCGGGCACCGCGCCGACAAGCGACGCCCTCCCGCTGTACGTTCCTACCGGCGCACCATCTGTCCCTACCGTTCCGAACCTGGCACAACTGAGTGCATGACGAATACGCTCACGGGCAAGGTCGCGCTGGTGACGGGTGGATCGCGCGGGATCGGCGCGGCGATCGTGCGGCGCCTGGCGCGAGAGGGAGCGGATGTCGCGCTGACCTATGCCAGCGCGCAAGCGAAGGCGGACGAGGTGGTGGGCGCCATCGCGGCGGACGGGCGGCGGGGCGTGGCGATCCGCGCCGACAGCGCCGACGCCGCGGGCCTGCAGCAGGCGGTGACGCAGACGGTCGAGCAGCTCGGCCGCCTCGATATCCTGGTCAGCAATGCCGGCATCGTCGTGGTGAAGCCGGTGGCCGACTTCTCACTCGAGGAGTTCGACCGCATGCTGGCGATCAATGTGCGCGCGGTGTTTGTCGGCGCGCAGGCGGCGGCGCGCCACATGGGGCAGGGCGGGCGCATCATCACCATCGGCAGCATCAACGCCGAGCGCATGCCGTTCGTCGGCGGCAGTGTCTACGCCATGACCAAAGCGGCCATCGTCGGCCTCACCAAAGGCCTGGCACGCGATCTCGGCCCGCGCGGCATCACGGTCAACAACGTCCAGCCGGGTCCGGTCGACACCGACCTGAATCCGGCCACCGGCGCGTTCGCCGACTCGCTGCGCAGCCTGTTGGCGATCAACCGCTATGGCACGACCGACGAGGTCGCCAGCTTCGTCGCCTTCCTCGCCGGCCCCGAGGCGGCCTACATCACCGGCGCCAGCCTCAGCATCGACGGCGGCTTCACGGCCTGACCCTCAGCCAACCGGCGCACCGGCGCGCTGGCGCACCCCTCAGCCCAGCGCGTCGGGCTGCGGCACCGCGACCGGCACCGCAGGCGGTTTGCCGAAGATGAAGGCCGGGCGCGTGCGCAGCACGAGCACCGGCATCAGCGACAGCGCCGCCAGGCACGAGACCGCCATCGCCACCGGCATCAGCGTGGCGAAGAGCGCCAGGCCCAAGAAACGCGAGAACAGGCCCATGCCGGCGAAGCCGGCGCCAATGCTGGCAGCGACGAAGAGCACGGCGCGTCCGGAGCTCTGCAGGGCGGCGTGCAGCGCGGCGGCGTCATCCTCCGCTCGCCGGCGCTCCTCGCGCAGCCGGTAGAGAAAGTAGATGGCGAAATCGGCGCCGACGCCGGCGGCGATGGCGAGGATCGAGGCCGAGCCCATGTCGAGGCGGATGCCGGTCCAGCCGATCAGCCCGAAGAGGAACGCGATGCTCGTCGCGATCGGGGTGATGACGTACATGCCGCCGAGCGGCGAGCGCAGCGCCAGCGACGAGATGAAATAGATTACCGCCAGGACCAGGGCGATGTTGAGCACCTTGGTGTGGAGGGTGTGCTGGTTGACGGCGAGGACGGTCGGCCCGGCGCCGCCGGCGATGAGCACGTGCACGCCGTCCGGGGCTGGATGGGCGGCAACCCAGGCACGGGCGCGGTCGACCAGCGGGCCGACGCGAGCCGCGTCGTCGTCGCGCAGGTAGGCGATCAGCAGCGACTTCGAGTACTCGCGGTCGACGAAGCGCTCGAAGGCCGGCGAGCTGCCGAGATACATGAGCTGTGCGACCAGCGCCTGGTCGTCGGGCAGACGATAGGGCTCGGGCGCGTCGGGGTTGAAGATGCGGTGCAGGGTCTTGACCAGGTCGACCATCGAGCTGGTGCGCCAGACGAGCGGGTCGCTCTGCAGCTCGGCGCGCAGCCCGTCCATGTGCCGCAGGGCCTCGAGCGACTTGGCGCTCTCCGGCGGGCCGTCGTAGAGGATGGTCATCGTCACCGTGCCGGGGAAGTGGCGCTCGATCGCCTCCAGGTGTTCGCGCGGGATGCTGCCCTCGGCCAGGTACTCGCGCGTTGGACCGAAGGTGCGCAGCTGCAACGCGCCAGCCGCCGCCAGCGCCATGACGGCCGCGGTGGCGAACAGAATATGGCGGCCGCGCTGCGCCAGGATGGCGCGTTCGAGCCACAGCAGGATGCGGCCGGTGACGCCGCCTTTGGGGGCCGTGCCGCGCGGGGCGGGCAGCAGCGAGCGCAGGGCGGGCACGAAGGTCATCTCCAGCACCACCGCGCCGGCGATGCCGTAGGCGCACGCCAGACCGAAGCCGGCGAGCGCCGGGACGCCGGTCAGCGCCAGGGCGGCAAAGCCGAGGGCGGCGACACCGCCGGCGGCGATCATCACCGGGCCGGTGGCCACGGTCGAGGCGATCACCGCGGCGCGGTTGTCGCCCAGCCGCTCGAGCTCCTCCATGTAGCGCTTGAGCATCTGCGCCGAGTGGCCCGCGGCGACGGCGATCAGCAG
>JBOHWA010000216.1:0-1849 GCA_050735855.1 Binatia bacterium | reverse complement strand
CGCGACGGCAGCGGGCTCGCGGATGCGGTGGCCGAGGCGGACGGGGTGATCGACGGCGTCGGCGTCCGCGTCGCGCTCGGCGACGGCGACGGCGCCTCGGGATCGACGATCAGCGCGCCCGCCACCCCGCCGACGCCGGCCAGCAGGCGGCCTTCGACGTCGGCGGCGAACAGTCGATCGAGCAGCAGACCATACGTGCCGGGCGGGGCATCGGCGCGCACCGGCACGGCGCAGGCGATCAGCGGGCCGTCGCCGATCACGGCCGGCGGCATCGACTGTTCGGACACCACCAGGCGCAGCCGTCGATGGCCGGGCGGCGGCACCGGGTCGCTGACCGGTGCGGCGCTGAGCGCGTGCAGCGGCAGGCGCGCGTCGAGACCGCAGGCTGCCGCCACCGCGCCGATCTCGAAGACGGCCTGCGGGAGAAGCAGATCGAAGCTGGCGCCCGACACCTGGCCGCCGCGGTCGGTGAGTTCGATCGCCAGCAGCGTGACGGCCCCCGGGCGCGCCGTGCCGCCGCGCACGCGCACGCCGATCACCGGCGTGGCCGTGCGGGTCGGGGTCGGGATCGGCGTCAGCGGGGTGGGCGTCGCGGTGCGGGTGCGCGCCGCGGTGCGCGACGGGGTCGTGGTCGGTGTCGCCGACGGCGACAGCGTCGGGGTGGGCGACGGGGCGGGGGTTTCGGACGATGTCGGCGTCGCCGTCGGCGCCACGACCTCGATCGCGCCGCTCTCGCCGCGCGTGTCGAGCGCCCGCCCGACCGGCCCCGACGCCAGCGGCGCACGGATGCGCAGCGGGAACACGGCGCCGGGCTGGGCGCTCGGATCGATGCTGAAGACGCACGAGTAGAGCACCGCGGAGGGCAGCGGCGGCGCATCGCCGGAGCGCACGGCAAAGGCGCGCAGCCGGGTACAGTCGGCGGGCGGCGGCATGCCGGCCGGCTGCTGCGGCGTGACACAGGTGAACGGCACCGCCACCAGCGGCGCCAACCCCGGGTTGGTGGCGCAGTCGAACGACCCGTCCGGCCGCCGGCGGATCGGCGTGAGCAGGCTGAACTCCATATCGTTGCGCGCGCCGATCACCCGGCCGCCGGCCGTATCCAGGCTGACGTCGACCGTCACCACGCCGCCCGGCACGCCGCGCACCTGCGCGATGCTGATGCGCGCCGGATCCGCCGTCCCGGCGCTGGCCGGCAGCGCCGCGCAGACGACCACCAGGAGGAGCGAGGCGTGCCGCATGACTGCAGCGTGTGTACCGATCGCCTCGCCACGCGTAAACCGGAGGGCGAATCGGCAGGGCGATGCTGCCGCTGAGCCGGGGTGGGGACGCGGCGTGCCAGGTGGGAGCGGCGGCGCGCGGCGCGGCGGAGCCTCGCCCTCCCCCCGGCGTCGACGCGGACCAACGCGGCGTGGCGAAAGCCTCGGCCGGTTGCGGCGCCATGCCGTGCCGGATAGACCCGCAGGGGCGTTCTGCCTGCCATGGGTTTTCTCTTCGTCGATCGAATTCGCGCCATCGACTCGGCGTCCGCCTCCGGCAATCTGACGATGGCGGCCGATGCGCCGGCGCTGCCGCCGTGGTTGATCGTCGAGGCGGTCGGGCAGCTGGCGGCGTGGGTGGCGATACACAACAGCGACTTCCGCAGCCGGCCGGTCGCCGCGCTGGTCGGCGAAGTCCGCCTGACCGGCATCCCACCGACCGGTGACCTCGCGCTCGAGGCGCGCATCGAGCGCGTCGATGGCCGCGCCGTGTTGTACTCCGGCGCGGCGCGCGTCGGTGGCGCGACAGTCATCGAGATGCGGCGCTGTGTCGGGCCGATGTTGCCGATGGAGGTCTTCGACGACCCCGGGGC
>JBOHWA010000215.1:0-7555 GCA_050735855.1 Binatia bacterium | reverse complement strand
GGGACTCGAGCAACCCCCCATCCTGTCCTTCCCCCGCAAGGGGGGAAGGGACCTTGGGATCAGCACCCGAGAACCGGAGAGGGCGCGCAACGGTCGCGCGGCGCGAAACTGGCACTCGAAGCCGGCTGGCGACCTGCCGACGATGGGATGGATTGAACGACCGTCGCAGGACTCCGTTCTGACCGGCGCACCGGCGCACCGGCGCACCGGCGTACCAAATCGCCGCATCGCTCCCTCGGGCCGGCGCACGATCAACCGACCTTCCGCTCGACCATCGCGCGGATGCGCAGGCGCAGCGCGTTGAGGCGGATGAAGCCCTCGGCGTCGGCCTGGCGGTAGACCTGGTCGTCTTCGAAGGTGGCGACCTCGGGGTTGTAGAGCGAGCGCTCGGACTTGCGGCCGGCGACGATGACGTTGCCCTTGTAGAGCTTGAGCCGGGCGGTGCCGCTGACGCCGCGCTGCGATTCGTCGATGGCGGCCTGCAGCATGGTGCGCTCGGGGGCGTACCAGTAGCCGTAGTAGACCATCTCGGCGTAGCGCGGGATGAAGCTGTCGCGCAGGTGCATGACCTCGCGATCGAGGGTGATCGACTCCACCGCGCGGTGGGCGACGTGCAGGATGGTGCCGCCGGGCGTCTCGTAGACGCCGCGCGACTTCATGCCGACGTAGCGGTTCTCGACCAGATCGACGCGGCCGATGCCGTGCCGGCCGCCGATCTCGTTCAGCTTGGCGAGCAGGTTGGCGGGGGAGAGCGCCTCGCCGTCGACCCGCACCGGGTTGCCGGCCTCGAAGTCGACCTCGACGTACTCGGCCTTGTCCGGCGCCTTCTCCGGCGACACGGACAGCACGAACATGTCGTCGTAGGGCTCGCGCCACGGATCCTCGAGCACGCCACCCTCGTAGCTGATGTGCAGCAGGTTGCGGTCGGTGCTGTACGGCTTCTCGCGCGTCACCGGGATCGGGATGCCCTTCGCCTCGGCGTAGGCGATCAACTTGGTGCGCGAGGTGAGATCCCACATGCGCCAGGGGGCGATGATCTTGATGTTGGGCTCGAGCGCGTAGGCGGTGAGCTCGAAGCGCACCTGGTCGTTGCCCTTGCCGGTGGCGCCGTGCGAGATCGAGTCGGCGCCTTCCTGGCGCGCGATCTCCACCTGTCGCTTGGCGATCAGCGGCCGCGCGATCGAGGTGCCGAGGAGATAGACGTGCTCGTAGACGGCGCTGGCACGAAAGATGGGGAAGACGAAGTCGCGCACGAACTCTTCGCGCAGATCGTCGATGTAGACCTTCGAAGCGCCGAACTTCGTCGCCTTGGCGCGCGCCGGCTCGAGCTCATCGCCCTGCCCGAGGTCGGCGCAGAAGGCGACGACCGGCACGCCGTAGCGCTCCAGCAACCAGGTGAGGATGACGGACGTGTCGAGGCCGCCGGAGTAGGCGAGGACGATCTTCTTCGGGGTGTGTTCCATGTGCTCCTTCTCAAACGGGACGAATCGCCGGCTCCTGTCACCGGTTGCGGGGCGCACCCCTCGAAGGGCCAAAGGCTAACCACGGATTGCGCGGATTGGCGGATTCCGCGGAGATGATCAGCAATCCGTGTAATCCGCCAATCCGCGTAATCCGCGGTCGGTTCTGCGTTCTTCGATCCATCGCGGTCACGCGCCTTTCATCTGCTGGCTCAACCACACGAGCACGCCCTTCTGGACGTGCAGGCGGTTCTCGGCCTGGTCGAAGACGATCGACTGCGGGCCGTCGATGACCTCGCCGGTGATCTCCTCGCCGCGGTGGGCGGGCAGGCAGTGCATGACCACGGCGTCGGGTTTGGCGATGCGCATTGCGGCGGCGTTGACCTGGAAGCCGCGGAAGGCTCGCTTGCGCTCGGCCGCTTCGTCTTCCTGGCCCATGCTGGTCCACACGTCGGTGTAGACCACGTCGGCGCCCTGCAGCGCCGCGCCTGGGTCGTGCGTGATCTCGATCGTCGCGCCGTCTTTGCGCGCGTCGCGCACCACCGTTTCGTCCGGTTCGTAGCCGGGCGGGCAGGCGATGGCGAAGGCGAATCCCAGACGCGCGGCGGCGGCGATCCAGGAGTTGGCGACGTTGTTGCCGTCGCCGAGCCAGGCGACGCGTGCCCCGTCGAGGCGGCCGCGGTGCTCGATGACGGTGAAGCAGTCGCTCAGCACCTGGCAGGGATGGCGCATGTCGGAGAGGCCGTTGACCACCGGCACGCGCGCGTGCGTCGCCAGCTCGAGCAGGGTCTGGTGCGAGTTGGTGCGCGCCATGACGAAGTCGACCCAGCGCTCGAGGTTGCGCGCGATATCGGCGACCGACTCGCGCTCGCCAAGGCGGATGTCGGTCGGCGTCAGGTAGACGGCGTACCCGCCCAGCTGCGTCATGCCGACCTCGAAGGTGACGCGCGTGCGCAGGCTGGGCTTCTCGAAGATCATCGCCAGCGTCTTGCCGGCCAGCAGCGGCGGCCGCTGCCCGGCCTTGAGGTCGCGCTTGAGGCCGGCGGAGATCTGCAGGATGTCGTCGAGCTCGGCGCGGGTCAGGGCGTCGAGCATGAGGAAGTCTCGCTTCATACGGTGAGGGCCCTGTCGAGGATGGCCAACGCCTCGTCGACTTCGGCCGCGCTGACGGTCAGCGGCGGCGTCAGGCGCAGAACGGTGTTGGCGGTGCAATTGATGATCAGGCCGGCGGCCTGACAGCGCTCGACCACCGCGGCGCCCGGGCCGTCGAGCACCGCGCCGACCAGCAGCCCCGTGCCGCGCACGCCGATGATCGTCGTGTGGCGCGCGGCCAGGGCGCGCAGCCCGTCGCGCAGGCGCTCGCCCATGGCGCGGCAGTTGGCCAGCACGCCGTCGCTCTCCAGCGTCTCCATGACGGCGAGGCCGACGGCGCAGGTCAGCGCGTTGCCGCCGAAGGTCGAGCCGTGCGAGCCCTTGTCGAGCACCGTGGCGACCGCCGGCGCCGCCAGCATGGCGCCGATCGGCACGCCGCCGCCGAGGCCCTTGGCCAGCGTCATGACGTCCGGTGTGACGCCGGTCTGCTCGTAGGCGAACAGCGTGCCGCAGCGGCCGACGCCGGTCTGGATCTCGTCGAAGATGAGCAGCAGACCGTGGCGATCGCACAGGGCGCGCAGCGCCTGGAAGTATTCCGGCGCCGGCGCGACGATGCCGCCCTCGCCCTGGATGGGCTCGATCATGACGCCGACGGTGCGCGGCGAGATCGCCGCTTCCAGCCCGGGGACATCGTCGTACGGCGCGTAGCGGAAGCCCGCCTGCACCGGCTCGAAGCCGAGCCGCACCTTCTCCTGGCCGGTGGCGGCGATGGTCGCCAGCGTGCGGCCGTGGAAGGAGTTGAGCACGGTGATGATCTCGTAGCGCCCGTCGCGCTGCGCATGACCGAACTTGCGCGCCAGCTTGATCGCCGCCTCGTTGGCCTCGGCGCCGCTGTTGCAGAGGAAGACGCGGTCGGCGAACGAGCGCGTCACCAGCTTCTCGGCCAGACGCGCCTGCGGTTCGCAGTAGTGCAGGTTGGAGACGTGCAGGATGCGGTGCGCCTGCGCCTCGATGGCGCGCACGATGGCCGGGTGCTGGTGCCCGAGGCTGGTCACCACCGTGCTGGAGAAGAAGTCGAGGTAGGCGCGGCCGTCGGCGTCCCAGACCCGCGAGCCCTCGCCGCGCACCAGCGCGAGCGGGGCGCGGGCGTAGGTCGGGCACAGGTAGCGGTCGGCGAGGGCGATGATCTCGGCGCTGGTCATCTCAGCGCCCCGCCGCACGGCGGCCGCGCACCGTGCCGCTGCGCGGCAGCGACCGGACCACCTCGGTGCCGACGCCTTCATGGGTGAAGATCTCCAGCAGCACGGCGTGGCGCAGGCGGCCGTCGATGATGTGCGCCTTCTTGACGCCGTTCTTGAGCGCCTCCAGGCAGCACTCGACCTTGGGGATCATGCCTTCGCCGATCACGCCGCTGGCGATGAGTTGCTGCGCCTGCTCGTCGTCGAGCGTCGGTACCACCGTGCCGCTGGCGTCGCGGATCCCGTCGACGTCGGTGAGCAGGATGAGCTTCTCGGCGCGCAGCGCCTCGGCCACCTTGCCGGCGACCAGGTCGGCGTTGATGTTGAACGTCTCGCCGCTGTCGCTGGCGCCGACCGGGGCGATGACCGGGATGATGTCGGAGCGATCGAGGGTCTCGAGGATCATCGGGTTGATCGCCGCCACCTCGCCGACCATGCCGATGTCGAGCTCCTCGGTGCGCCCGGCCTCGGTGGCGGTCATGCGCATCTTGCGGGCGCGGATGAGCTCGCCGTCCTTGCCCGACAGGCCGACCGCGTGGCCGCCGTGGCGGTTGATCAGGCTGACGATCTCCTTGTTCGTCTTGCCGACCAGCACCATCTCGACCACGTCCATGGTCTGCTGATCGGTGACCCGCATGCCGCGCACGAAGCGCGACTCGATGCCGAGCTGCTTGAGCATCTGGCCGATCTGCGGCCCGCCGCCGTGCACGATGACCGGGTTCATGCCGACGAACTTCAGCAGCACGATGTCCTGCGCGAAGCTGCTCTTCAGCGCCTCGTCGACCATGGCGTGGCCACCGTACTTGATCACGATGGTCTTGCCGAAGAAGGCTTTGATGTAGGGCAGGGCGTCGAGCAGGATCTCGGCTTTGCCGATCAGCTCGTCGACCTGGCGGGGCGGGCGCGTCGCCATCTCAGTCGGCGCCGGCGGCGGGACGCGTCGGGCGCGTCTCAGAGTATGTAGCGAGAGAGGTCTTCATCCTGCACCACCGCATCGAGCTTGGCGTGAACCTGCTGGGCGTCGATCGACACATCTGCACCGGCCATTTCTGGCGCGTCGAAGGATATCTGGTCAAGCAGGCGTTCCATGACCGTGTGAAGACGCCGCGCGCCGATGTTCTCGGTCCGCTCGTTGACCCGCGCCGCTACGTCGGCGATGGCCGTGATGGCGTCGTCGGTGAAACGCAGCGCCACCCCCTCGGTGCGCATCAGGGCGACGTACTGCTTGAGCAGCGCGTTGGCGGGCTCGGTGAGGATGCGGACGAAGTCGTCGCGGGTCAGCGGATCGAGCTCGACGCGGATCGGAAAGCGCCCCTGGAACTCGGGGATGAGGTCGGATGGCTTGCTCATGTGGAAGGCGCCCGAGGCGATGAACAGGATGTGGTCGGTGCGCACCATGCCGTACTTGGTGTTGACCGTGGAGCCCTCGACGATCGGCAGCAGATCGCGCTGCACGCCCTGGCGCGACACGTCGGGGCCGCCGACGCCCTCGCGCGTCGCGATCTTGTCGATCTCGTCGATGAAGACGATGCCCGACTGCTCCACCCGGCGCACCGCTTCCTTGGTGGCGGCGTCCATGTCGAGCAGCTTGACCGCCTCCTCCTGGGTGAGCACGTCGAGCGCCTCGCGCACGGTGAGCGACTGCCGCTTGGTCTTCTTCGGCATCAGGTTGGCGAACATGTCCTTGAGGTTCGACTCGAGGTCCTCCATGCCCTGCGGGGTCATCACCTCGACCATCGGCATGGCCGGCACACTGGTCTCGAACTCCACCCGGCGCTCGTCGAGCGCCCCGTCGCGCAACATGCGGCGCAACTTGTCGCGGGTGGAATGGTCGGCCGGTGCCGCCGCGTCGGTTTCGCCCATGGGTTGGATGCGGCGCTCGAGGCCGCTGCCGCTCGGCGTCGGCAGCAGCAGGTCGAGGACGCGCTCCTCGGCGCGCTCGCGGGCCCGCGCGCTGACCTTGGCCTGCTCCTCTTCCTTGACCATCTTGATCGCCAGTTCGGTGAGGTCGCGGATCATCGACTCGACGTCGCGCCCGACGTAGCCGACCTCGGTGAACTTCGACGCCTCGACCTTGATAAACGGCGCCTGCGACAGCTTGGCGAGGCGGCGCGAGATCTCGGTTTTTCCCACCCCGGTGGGGCCGATCATGATGATGTTCTTCGGCGCGATCTCGTCGCGCAGGTCCTCCGGCACCTGCTGGCGGCGCCAGCGGTTGCGCAAGGCGATGGCGACGGCGCGTTTGGCGTTGCGCTGCCCGACGATGTAGCGGTCGAGCTCGGAGACGATCTCGCGCGGCGTCATCTGGCTCACGGCGCGAGCTCCTCCACGGTCAGCTGGTCGTTGGTGTAGATGCACAGCGACGCGGCGATGCGCATCGACTCCTCGGCGATGGCGCGCGCCGGCAGGGCGCTGTGCGCGATCAGGGCGCGCGCCGCGGCGAGCGCGAACGAGCCGCCCGAGCCGATGGCGGCGACCGGCTCGTCGGGCTCGATGATGTCGCCGCTGCCGGAGATGACCAGCAGCGTGTCGGCGCTGGCGGTCAACAGCAGCGCCTCGAGGCGGCGCAGGACGCGGTCCGTGCGCCAGTCCTTGGCCAGCTCGACGGCGGCGCGGGTGACGTTGCCCTGGTGCTGCTCGAGTTTGGCCTCGAACTTGTCGAACAGTGTGAAGGCGTCGGCGCTGGCACCGGCGAAGCCGGCCAGGATGCGCCCGCCGTGCAGCCGGCGCACCTTGCGCGCGCCGCGCTTCATCACCGAGGTGCCCAGGGTCACCTGGCCGTCGCCGGCCATGACGACATGGCCCTGGTGGCGCAGGGCAAGGATCGTCGTACTGCGCATGACGACGCCCGCGGGCTCGGTTGCACTCATCGATCGGACCGGCTCTCGCGTCTGACGGCGCCGCGCTCAGGCGCGCGGATGCGCCTTGTCGTACGCGGTCATCAACTGATCGAGGTCGACATGCGTGTACTTCTGCGTCGTCGAGAGGCTGGCGTGGCCGAGCATCTCCTGGATGGCGCGCAGGTCGGCGCCGGCGCCGAGCAGGTGGGTGGCGAAGCTGTGGCGCAGGGCGTGCGGGCTGATCTTGCCGGCGACGCCGCCGCGCAGCGTGTAGGCATCGACGAAACGCGCCACCGAGCGCACCGTCAGCCGGCCGCCGCGCTGGTTGAGGAAGACCGCGTCGGGGTCCGGCGCGGCTCGCTTGCAGAGCGCCGGCAGATGCTCGCGATAGGCGGCCAGCGCGCGCAGGGCGGTCGCGCCGATCGGCACCAGGCGTTCCTTGCGGCCTTTGCCGCGCACGCGCAGCACCGCCAGGTCGGGATCGACATCAGTCCAATTGAGGCCGACCAGCTCGCTGACGCGCAGCCCGCAGGAGTAGGTGACCTCGAGCAGGGCACGGTCGCGCAGCCCGGCGGGGTTGCTGGCATCCGGCGCGTCCAGCAGGCGGAACATATCGTCGACCGAGAGATGGGCGGGCAGATGGCGGTCCTGGCGCGGCGTCTGCAGGCCGGCGGTCGGGTCGACGGTGAGCAGTTCGTGTTTCAGCAGGTGGCGGCAGAAGCGTTTGACCGCCGACAGCTTGCGCGCCGCCGAGCTGCGGCGGTTGGCGCGCAGGCGCTCGACCAGGAAGGCGCGCAGGGCGTCGCGGTCGAGCGCCGCGCAGGCGACGTCGGTCGCGGCGCAGCGGCCGCGCGCGGCGAGCGATTGCAGGAGCTGTTGCAGGTCGGAGGCGTAGCCGCGCAGGGTGTGCGGCGAGGCGTTGTCC
>JBOHWA010000214.1:0-2061 GCA_050735855.1 Binatia bacterium | reverse complement strand
GGGCTGGGCGGCGAGCAGCCGCTGCGTGTACGGGTGCTGCGGGGCGGCGAACAGCGCGTCGACCGCGCCGCTCTCGACGATGGCGCCGTGCTGCATGACGCAGACGCGGTCGGCGATCTTGCGCACGATCGACAGGTCGTGGGTGATGAACAGCATCGCCATGCCGAGCCGCCGCTGCAGCTCGGTCAGCAGGGCGAGCAGCTGCGCCTGGATGGTGACGTCGACCGCCGTCGTCGGCTCGTCGGCGATCAGGATGTCGGGCTCGTTGGCCAGCGCCATCGCGATCATGACGCGCTGGCGCTGGCCGCCGGAGAGCTCGTGCGGATAGGCGCCGAGCCGGCGCTCGGGATCGGGCAGACCGACCAGCCGCAGCAGCTCGACCACCCGCGCCCGCGCCGCACCGCGATCGAGGTTGCGGTGCAGCAGGATCGCCTCGCCGACCTGCCGCTCGATGGTGTGCAGCGGGTTCAACGAGGTCATCGGCTCCTGGAAGATCATCGCGATGCGGTCGCCGCGGATGCGCCGCATCGTCTCGCGATCGGCGCCGATCAGCTCGCCATCCTGGAAGCGGATACGGCCCCCCGGGTGGCTGGCGAGCGGATACGGCAACAGCTGCAGGATCGACAGCGCCGTCACCGACTTGCCCGAGCCGCTCTCGCCCACCAGCGCCACGGTCTCGCCGCGCCGCAACGTGAACGACACGCCGCGCACGGCGTCGACCGCGCCGGCACCGGCGCCGAAGCGCACGCGCAGGTTGTCGACGCGGAGCAGGTGGTCGGAGTTGGAGGAAGGGTCCGAATGCTCCCGGTCGGCTGGGATGGGCCTTGTGCCGGTGTCGCTGATCCCAAGGTCCCTTCCCCCGCAAGGGGGGAAGGGACCCTCGAAGCGGGTCCGGTCCCAAGCGGAACGGGCTCGGCCCGATCCACGGCCTCGTCCCCCGTCTCCCGTCTCCCCTCTCCCGTCTGTCGTCGGAACACCTTGCGCGGATCGAACGCGTCGCGCACCGCTTCGCCGATGAACACCAGCAGCGTCAGCATGGCGGCGACGACGATGAAGCCGGTGAAGCCGAGCCACGGCGCCTGCAGGTTGCTCTTGCCCTGTTGCAGCAGCTCGCCGAGCGAGGCCGAGCCGGGCGGCAGGCCGAAGCCGAGGAAGTCGAGCGAGGTCAGCGTGACGACCGCCCCGCTGGTGACGAAGGGCAGGTAGGTGAGCGCGGCGGTCATGGCGTTGGGCAACAGGTGGCGCGCCATGATCGCGCCGTCGCCGACGCCCAGCGCGCGCGCGGCGCGCACGTAGTCGAAGTTGCGCGCGCGCAGGAACTCGGCGCGCACGACGCCGACCAGCGACACCCAGCTGAACAGCAGCATGAGGCCGAGCAGCCACCAGAAGCTCGGCGTCACCACGCTGGCCAGGATGATCAGCATGTAGAGCGTCGGCAGGCCCGACCAGATCTCGATGAAGCGCTGCATGACGAGATCGATCCAGCCGCCGAAGTAGCCCTGCACCGCGCCGGCGGCGATGCCGACCACCGAGCTGAGCACCGTCAGGATGAGCCCGAAGAGCACCGAGAGGCGGAAGCCATAGATGAGGCGCGCGGTGACGTCGCGCGCCTGGTCGTCGGTGCCGAGCCAGTTCTGCCAGGTCGGCGGCGAGGGCGCTGGCCCGGGCAGCTCGCGCACCACGGTGTCGGCGCCGTACGGGATCGGCGGCCAGATGATCCAGCCCTGCTCGCGGATCAGCGCCTGGACCTCCGGCTCGTTGTAGTCCGCCTCGGTCTCGAGGAAGCCGCCGAAGTCGGTCTCCGGATACGCCACCATCACCGGCACGTAGAAGCGCCCGGCGTAGCGCACCAACAGCGGCCGATCGTTGGCGATCAGCTCGGCGACCAGACTGAGCACCAGCAGCACGCTGAAGATCCACAGCGACCACCAGCCGCGCCGGTTGGCGCGAAAGTTCGCCAGCCGGCGGCGATTGAGGGGGGAGAGGGGCATCAGCCTGAGGCACCGAACCCTCGGCGCCGGGGCGGGGTGCCCTGTGGAGGGCGCCGGGCCCTCGGCGCCG
>JBOHWA010000213.1:0-4423 GCA_050735855.1 Binatia bacterium | reverse complement strand
CCGCCCTCGAGCCCCTGGGCGCCGCGCTGCTGCCGGTGCGCCGCGGCGCCGCCCTCGCCGCCGCCATCTGCCTCGGCGCCAAGCGCTCGGGCGACATCTACACCGCCACCGACCTGGCGCTGCTGGCGGCGGTGGCTGACAAGATCTCCGGCGAGCTGCTGCGCTTCGACACCGCGGTGATCCTGGAGCAGGAGCGCCACATGAGCGAGGCGCTGCGGCGCTACGTCCCGCACCCGGTGGCGGCCCGCCTGACGCGCGGCCAGACGATCGACGGCGGCGCCCGCGACGTCTCGGTCCTGTTCGTCGACATCCGCGGCTATACGACGTACTCCGAGGCGCAGGCGGTGAGCGCGGTCTTCTCGATGCTCAACCGCTACACCGAGGCCGTGTCGGCGGTGATTCAGCGCCGCGGCGGCACCGTCGTCGAGTTCCTCGGCGACGGACTGATGGCGGTGTTCGGAGCGCCCGAGCCGCTGCCCGACCATGCCCGCATCGCCGTCCAGGCCGCGTGCGAGGTGGTGGCCACGGTCCGCCGCCTGGCCCTCGGACCGTCGGGCGGTGACGCACCCATCGCGGTCGGGGTCGGGATCGCCAGCGGAGAAGCGTTCGTCGGCAACATCCGCACCAGTGACCGGTTCGTCTACACCGCGGTGGGCGACGTGGTGAACCTGGCGTCGCGGATCCAGGGCCTGACCCGCGAGCTGCACGCGGCGGTCGCCATCGATGCGCGCACCCACCACCGCGCCGGCGACTCGGCGGCGCGCTTCGAGCGCCACGAGCGCGTGCCCATCCGCGGCCGTGCGGAACCGGTCGACGTCTACTCCCTGCCAGCCGCCGCCGCCTAGCGGCGCGGACGCAACGCCTGGCCATGCTGCCCGTTCGCCGCGCCACGCCCCGGGAGGCGCCGTCTTGCGCGCCGTCGCCCCGCCGTGCTTCACAAGCTGCTGCCGGCTCACTGTCGCAGGGGAGTGCAGCAGCACGGGTCGCGGCGTCGCATGTCTCAGAGCACCAGCGGGATCATATTCGGACCGTTCCGGCTCGACGTCGGCGGCGCCCGGCTGTGGAAGGGCGACGAGCCGGTGGCGCTGCAACCGCGTCCGCTGGCGGTGCTGTCCTACCTCGCGGCGCGGCCGGGGGCGGTGGTGGCGCGCGACGAGCTGATCGCCAAGCTGTGGGCCGATACGCACGTCACCAAAGCCGTGCTCAAGGTGGCGGTGCGGGCGATTCGCGAGGCGCTCGACGACGACGCCGAGGCGCCGCGCTACGTCGAGACCGCCGGCCGCGAAGGGTATCGCTTCATCGGCGGCGCCGGCGGCGACGCCGCGCGCACGCCGCGCGCGGGGGGACCCGCGGCGAGGGTGGCCATGGTCGGGCGCCAGACGGACCTGACACGGCTGCACGCCGGCCTGGCACAGGCGATGGGCGGGGCGCGCACGATCATGTTCGTGTCGGGCGAGGCCGGCATCGGCAAGACGACGCTGCTCGATCGCTTCATCGCCCAGCTCGGCCCGTCCGACGACGTCTGCGTGGCGCGCGGGCAGTGTCTGGAGCAATACGGCGGCGGCGAGGCGTATCTCCCGATTCTGGAGGCGCTCGGCCGTCTGGCGCGCGAGGATCCGGCCGGTGAGCTGGGCAAGACACTGGCGCGCCACGCCCCCACCTGGGTGTCGCAGCTGGCGGCGCTCGAATCGAACCAGCCGGCGCGCTGGCGCCGCGACGACGCCAAGGCCACGGCACCGGCGCGCATGCTGCGCGAGATGGCCGACGCGCTCGAGGTCCTGACCGGCCGACGCACCCTGCTGCTGGTCCTCGAGGATCTGCAGTGGAGCGATCCGTCCAGCGTCGAGCTGATCGCCTGCATTGCGCGCCGGCGCCAGCCCGCCCGCCTGCTGGTGGTCGGCAGTACGCGACCCGTCGAGCTGACGGCCGACGCGCACCCGTTGCGCGGCGTCCAGCACGATCTGCAGGCGAAGGGGCTGTGCGAGGAGATCGCGCTCTCGCTGCTGTCGCGCGCGGACGTCGGTGCGTACGTCGAAGCGCGCTTTCCCGGCGCGCCGCCGGCGGCGTTGCGGCAGCTGGCGACGCGCGTCTACGAGCGCACCGAAGGCAACGCCCTGTTCATGATCAGCATGGTCAACGACCTGGTCGCCGGTGGTCTGCTGGCGCGGCGCGAGGGCCAGTGGCAGGTCGACGGTTCGATCGACACCGCCACGGATCGGATCCCGAGCGGTCTGCAGGAGCTGCTCGGCCGCGGCATGCACGACCTGGAGCCGCTCGATCGGCAGGTGCTCGAGGTGGCCAGCGTGGCCGGCGACGAGTTCGCCGTCGCGGCAATCGCCGCTGCCCTGCAGACCGACGCGGAGCAGATCGAGGACGTGTGCGAGCAGCTCGCGGCGCACGGGGCGTTGATCGTCGACGCCGGGTTGGCCGAATGGCCCGACGGCTCGGTGTCGGGGCGCTACCGGTTCCGGCACGCACTGTACCGGCGGGTGCTCTACGAGGGTATCGCGGCGGCGCGCCGCGTGCGCCTGCATCGGGCCATCGGGCGCCGCGAGGAGGCCGGCTTCGGCGACCGCGCCGGCGAGCACGCCGCCGAGCTGGCGATGCACTTCGAGCGCGGGCGCGCCTACCCGCGGGCGCTGCATTTCCACGAGCTCGCCGCCGCGGCCGCCCTCGACCGCCACGCCCCGCACGAGGCCGTGGCCCACTGCAGCGCCGCGCTGGAGGCCTTGGCGCACATGCCCGGGAATCCTGCCCAGGCGCGCCGCGAGCTCGGCCTGGTGGTCGCCAGGGCGACACTGCTGATGGCGACGCGCGGCTACGCGGCGCCCGAGACCGAGCAGGCCTTCGCGCGCGCACGGACGCTCGCCGACGCGCTGCCCGCCGGGCCGCAGCTCTATCCGGTGCTGCGCGGGCTGCTGTCGTACCACCAGGTGCGCGCCGAGCTCGGCGAGGCGCGCGCCTTTGGCGAGCAACTCCTGCACCATGCGGCCGAGACGCCGGACGATCAGTTGCTGCGCGTGCAAGCCCACTACGGACAGGGGACGACGCTGTTCCACCTCGGCGCCTTCGACTTCGCCCGCGTGCATCTCGACACCGCCCTGCGCGCCTATGATCCGGCCACCCATCGCCAGCACATTCTGCTCTACGGCGGCTACGATCCCGGCGTGGCCTGCTCGCTCTGGCTGGCGTGGACGCTGATCCTGCAGGGCGAGCTGGAAGCGGCGGCGGGGCGCGATCGCGACGGGCTCGCCTTCGCCCAACAGCACGGCGAAGCGTTCTCGCTCGCCTACGCCTACCACGGCGCCAGCGTGTCGCAGCAGCTGGTCGGCGCCTGGGCCGCGTGCGAGCGCGCCGCCGGCGAAGCCGTGCGGCTGGCCGAGGAGCACGGCTTCCCACACGTGCTGGGCATCGCGACAGTCAACCGCGGCTGGGCGCTCATGATGCAGGGCCAGTCGGGGCCGGGCGTGGCGATGCTGCGCGACGGCGTGGCGATGGTCGAGCGAACCGGGGCGGCCCTGGTGCGCCCCTCGTATCTGGGGATGCTCGCCGCTGCCCACGTCATGGAAGGCGATCGGGGCGCGGCCGTCGCCTGTTTCGACGCGGCCCTCGCCGAGATCGAACGCACTGGCGAGCGTCTGCACGAGGCCCCCTTGTTGGTCGGCAAGAGCCACCTGCTGGCCGCCGGCAACGAGCGAGGCAAAGTGTCGCGCGCCGTGGTCAATCAGGCCGAGGAGTGTCTGCGCCGCGCGCACGAGGTGGCCCGTGCCCAGGGCGCGCGGCTGCTCGAGTTGCGCGCCGCCGTTGCGCTGGCGCGCCATTGCCGCGCCCGCGGGCGGACCATCGAAGCGCGCGACGTGCTGACGGCGGCCTGCGCCTGGTTCGAGAACCGCCAACCCGCCGCGCCGGAGATCGTCGCCGCCCAGCGCCTGCTGGCAGAACTCCAGCAGCCCGCCTGACCCCAGCCGATCGCTGAACGGATCGAGGCGGTCGGCAAGGCCCTGGCCTTCTGCCCGGGGACCGGCGCGCCTAGCCCTTCTTGAAGACCGCTCGCTTGGCGGCCATGGCCTGCGCCTTCTTCTGATCCTCGGCGGTGTGCTTCGCCTGTTTCTGCGTCGCGTTCTTGCGCACGGACTTCGGTGACTTGTCGCCCATCGTCGCCCCCTCAGTGTTCGGCGATCAGTTGCGTACCGCAGTCGACGCAGAAGGCACTCTGCTGCCGGCGGGCCGCCGCGTGGTGGGTGTCGGTGCACCGTTGCAGCCCGACACTCTCGTTGACGACGCCGCCACAGGCGGGGCAGTGCCGCACGGCGGCATGCTGACGTCGATGATTCAGGTTCTCACACGCTGTTGCTTGCATGTGCGACCGTACCACGAACGGCGCAATTCACAGCCTGCTCAATTGCATTCGGTGGGGTTGTGG
>JBOHWA010000212.1:0-2767 GCA_050735855.1 Binatia bacterium | reverse complement strand
CCGCTGGTGTTGCCCGCCGCCACGCCGCGCCGCGTCGACGCCGACGCGCTGGCGCGCTTCTTCGAGCATCCGGTGCGCACCTTCGTGCAGCAGCGATTGCTCGTCTACCTCGGTCAGGAGGCGGAGCCGCTCCCGGTGCGCCAACCGCTGGAGCTCGATCATCTGGAGAACTGGAAGATCGGCGACCGCCTCCTCCGCCACGTGCTGGCTGGCGCCGATCCTGACACCGTGCAGCGGGCCCTCGGGCGCAGTGGCGATCTGCCGCCGGGCGCCCTGGGGCGCTTCGAGTATCTCGCCATTCGTCCGCAGGCCGAGGAAATCGCGGCGGCGGCCCGCCACGCCGCGCCGGCGTGCGCGCCGCTGGCGATCGATCACGTCATCGACGGCACCCACGTCACCGGCGTGCTGCGCGACCTGTGGGCCGATGCGCACCGGCGCGTCCAGTTCGGCCGCGCCGGGCACGCCAGCGAGATGGGCTTCTGGGTCCGCCATCTGCTGCTCAACTGCTTCGCCCCCGACGGCTACCCGCGCGTCAGCCGGCTGGTGGCGCGCGACTCAGGGACCAGAGCGGTGCGCATCGAGCTGGCGCCGGTCGACGGCGCGGCCGGATGCTTGGAGACCCTGCTCGAACTGTACTGGCAGGGCCTCGAGCGCCCGCTGCCGTTCTTCCGCAGCGCGTCGGCCGCCTACGCGCAGCACCTCCAGAAGCACCCGGCCGACGGCGACGGGGCGCTCGCGGCGGCCGGTCTCAAGTACTCGCCGAGCGGCGACGAGGCCTATGGCGATCGCGACGATGCCTACGTCCGCCAGGTCTTTGGCGCCGGCGACCTGCGCGAGATCCTGCCCGATGGTGGCGCCGAGTTCGCCCGCGTGGCGCTGCAGATCTGGGGCCCGCTGCTCGCGGTACGGAGGGAAGCGTGAGCACCGAGCTCGAGCCTCTCGAGGCATCGCTCGACGGCGAGACGTTGATCGAGGCGAGTGCCGGCACCGGCAAGACGCACACGATCACGACCCTGTTCGTGCGCTTGGTGCTCGAACGGGGCCTGGATGTCCGGCAGATCCTGGTGGTGACCTACACGACTGCCGCGACGGCCGAGCTGCGCACCCGGGTGCGCGCGCGGCTCCTCGCCGCGCTGCGCGCAGTCGAGGCGTATCGCCGCGACATCCCGGTCCCCGCCGAGCAGGACGCCCAGATGTGGCAGCTGGCAGCGCGCCGGGTGGCGCAGCGCGATGCCGACCGCGAGCGCCTGCTGTTGGCGCTGCACGGCTTCGACCAAGCGGCCATCTTCACCATCCATGGCTTCTGCGAGCGCGTCCTGCACGACTTCGCCTTCGAGAGCGGCGCCGACTTCGACGCCGAGCTGACCACCGACCAGACGGCGCTGCTCGACGAGGTGATCGCCGACTTCTGGGTGCGCGCCCTGAGCCCGGCGTCGCTGCCCGTCGTCGCGGCGTTGCGGGGCGAGCGCCGGCGGCTGATCGAGCTGGCGAAGAAGGTCGTCGCGCAGCGCGATCTCACGGTCGTGCCCGAAAACCCAACCGGAGAGGCGGACCTCGGCACCGCCGAGGCCGCGTGGCGAGCCGCGCATGCCGCGGCCGCCGCGCAGTGGATCCGCGACGGTGAGGCGGCGATGGAGCGCCTGTGCGATCCCGCCGCGGGCTTGCACGCGGGTACCTACAAGGCAGCCAAGATCCGCGCCGAGTGGGTGCCGGCGTTGGCGCGTCTGTTTGCGGACCAGGTCGCGGTCGGGCTCGGGGAGGCTCGCTCGGCGGCTGAGCGCTGCGGCACCACATGGCTTGCCAAAGGGGTGAAGAAGAAACGAGCCCCGCCGTCGCATGCCTTCTTCGACGCCTGCGAACAGATGGTGGTGGCCGATCGGTCGCTGCAGGCGGCCGTCGCCGAGCGCGTCGTAGGGCTGCAGATCGAGCTCGCCCGTTACGCCAGCAGCGAGCTGGCGCGGCGCAAGCGCGCGGCCGGGGTGCGCTACTTCGACGACCTGCTGCACGGTCTCGCCGACGCGCTCAATGCGCCGGGCCCGGGTGCCGCGGCGCTGGCCGAGGCGCTGCGCCAGCGCTTCCCGGCCGCGCTGATCGACGAGTTCCAGGACACCGATCCGCTGCAGTACGACATCGTGCGGCGCATCTACCACGGCGCCGAGGGCGCGCGGCTGTTCCTCATCGGCGACCCCAAGCAGGCGATCTACGGCTTTCGCGGCGCCGACGTGTTCGCCTACCTTGCCGCCAAGCGCGACAGCGGGGCTCAGCGCTACACCCTGCGTCACAGCTGGCGCTCGGATCCCCATTTCCTCGACGCCATCAACGCGCTGTTCGGCGTGGCGGATCCGTTCGTCATCGACGGCATCGACTACGAGCCGCAGCACCCCGCCCCGACGATGCGCGATCGCCTCGGCGGCGGCTGGCCGGCGCTGCAGATCCTGTTCGGCCGGCGGCCGCCGAGCGGTAAGCGGTCCAAGCCCGAGGCGACCGCCCTCGCCCTGAGCGTGGGAGGCAACGAGATCGTGCGCCTGCTCGAGCGCGGCGCGATCGAGGGGCGCGCCATCCGCGAGCGCGATGTCGCCGTCCTCTGTCGCACCAATCGCCAGGCGAAAGAGATGCAAGCTGCGCTGCGCCGCCGCGGCGTCGCCGGGGTGTTGCACGGTGACAGCAGCGTGTTCGAGACCGCCGAAGCCGACGAGCTGCAACGCGTGCTCGACGCGCTCGCCCGGCCGGGCGACGTGGCAGCCTTGCGCAGCGCACTGGCCACGTC
>JBOHWA010000211.1:0-3677 GCA_050735855.1 Binatia bacterium | reverse complement strand
GCGCGCGATCGACGAGGAACGCCAGCGGTACGAGCAGCGCCAGGGCGACGACGACGAAGAGGATGCGGAAGCGGCGCATCGGATCACCCGTTGAAGCGGTAGCCCTCGCCGCGCACCGTCTCGATGGTCGAGTGTGGATCGGTTTCGATCTTGCGGCGCAGCTTGACGAGGTGCATGTCGATGGTGCGGGTGCGGATGCCCTCGACGTGGCGCAGGCCCCAGATCTCGGCCAGCAGTCGGCGGCGGCTGACGATGCGGCCGGGCTCGCGCGCGAAGAGTGCCAGCAGCGCGACCTCGCGCGAGGTGAGCGCGACCGTGGCGGCGGGGCTCGACGCACAGCGCGCCTGCGGATCGACGCGCCAGCAGCCGAAGTCGAATGGCTCGGGTGGCGGCGGCGCGACGGCGGCGCTGCGGCGCAGCAGCGCGTCGACGCGCGCCAGCAACTCGGCGAGCGAGAACGGCTTGGTGACGTAGTCGTCGGCACCGCAGCGGAAGCCTTCCAGCACGTCGGCCTCGGCGCCGCGCGCGGTGAGCATCAGGATCGCCTGCGACGGGCGCTTGGCGCGCAGGGCGCGGCAGACGTCGAAGCCGTTCAGACCGGGCAGCATCACGTCGAGCAGCACCAGCGCGAACTGCCCCTCGCTGGCCAGCGCCAGCCCCTCTTCGCCGGACGCGGCGCCGCTCGGCTGGTGACCGTGAAACGCCAACAGGTCGCACAGACCGGTGCGGATCGCCGCCTCGTCCTCGACCACCAGGATGTGCTGCTTCTCGGCCATGCGCTGCAGTGTAGGCGTTGGCGCGGCGGAGTAAACGGCGCGTCACCGCCGCGCGGCGCGATTTACCTTCGTTTTACCGACCGAATCTTCCGTCGGCGCGTCTCACTCGACAGCCTTGCATGGACGGCGGAATTCCCCGCCCCCCAACGAGAGGAGACGCGCATGTACCCCCGACGCACCCAACTGATCACCGCCGGCGCCCTGTTGCTGGCCACCGCCGTCGCCGGCGCCGCGGCCCGCGGCCTCAATCCCGCGCCACCCGCGCAGCCGGCGGCGAAGGGCACGGAGGGTCCCCGCTTCGCGGCCTCAACGGCCGGGCCGGTGTCGTTCAGCGGCCGCCTCGATCGCACCGCCGTACAGCGCGGTGCCGACGGCCTGGCGCGCATGGAGCTGGTCATCGCGGCGGCGCCCGGCGAGCCCGTGCGCCATGGGCGGCGGGCGACCGATCTGGTGGTCATCCTCGACCGCTCCGGATCGATGGACGGCGAGAAGATGGTGCACGCCCGCGCCGCCGTCGGCGAGCTGGTCGCCCAGCTCGGCGCGCAGGATCGCTTCGCGCTGGTGACGTACTCGGACGACGCGATGGTGAGTATTCCGCTCACCGCGGTCGATGCCGCCACGCGCGCACGGTGGCGCGGCACGGTGGCGGAGATCCAGGCGACCGGCGGCACCAACATTTCGAGCGGTCTCGATCTCGGTTTGGCGGTGGTCGGCCAGGGGCGCGCCGAGGGGCGCGTGCCGCACGTCATCCTGATCTCCGACGGTCTCGCCAACCAGGGCGACGCCAGCGTTGAAGGGCTGATCGCGCGCGCCTGCCGGGCCGCGCAGGGCGAGTACATGCTGTCGAGCGTCGGCGTCGGCGCCGACTTCAACGAATCGCTGATGGCCGGCCTGGCGGATGCTGGGACCGGCAACTACTACTACGTCAGCGACCCGCGGGCGCTCGGCGAGGTCTTCGCGCGCGAGTTCGATGCGGCGCGCACCACGGCTGCCGCCGGCCTGGCGGTGCAGATCGATCCGGGCCCCGGCGTGCGCGTCGTCGATGCCGCCGGCTACCCGCTCGAGCCCTCCGGCGACGGCGTCGTGCTGCGCCCGGGCTCGCTCTTCGCCGGCCAGGAGCGCCGCATCTGGATCACCCTCGCCGTGCCGCAGCAGACGGTGGGCGACTATGAGGTCGGCCGCTTCGCTCTGTCGTACGGCGCCCCCGACCACCGCACCACCCTGCGCTTCGCCGAGGTGCCGCGCATCGCCTGCGTGCAGAGCGAGGATGAGTTCTACGCCGGGCTCGACAAGGATGCTTGGGGGCGCTCGATCGTCGTCGACGCCTACAACAAGATGCAGCAGGAGGTGGCCGCCGAGGTGAAGGCCGGCCGCCGCGAGGAGGCGCTGGAGCGCGTGCGGCGGTTCAAGGAGGAGACGGCGGCGATGAACGCGCACGTCGGATCGCCGCAAGTGGCGGACCGCCTCGACGCCGTTCGCGGGCTGGAGTCCGACGTCACCGACGCCTTCACGGGCCCAGCGCCGGCGCAGGCGGCGCGGCAGAACGCCCTCAGCAAGTCGGCCGGCGCCGCGGCGGTCGATTCGCGCCGCCCGGGAAGCAAGAAGTAGCGCGGGCGGAACTCCATTCACGCCGCACTCCGCTCCGCGTTCTCTGCGCCTCCGCGGTGAAACCTCTGTGTGACATCGAGGCCAGTTAGAGAGGAGAGACACGATGACCAGACTGTTCGATCGCATCACGAGGTTGCTCAAGGCCGACGCGCACGGCGTCGTCGAATCATTGGAGGAACGCTCGCTGCTGCTGAAGCAGTACGTGCGCGAGGCCGAGCTCGAGGTCGGGCGCAAGCGCGCCCGGCTCGACGCGGTGCGCGAGGACGCCAAGCGCCTGCGCGACGCCGCGGCGCGGGTCGCGGAGGCCCAGCGCGGGCTCGACGAGGACGTCGCGCTGGCGCTCGCCGGCGGCCAGGACGAGCTCGCCCGCTTCGCCATCCGGCGCCTGCTGGCGCGCCGTGCGGAAGCGGCCGGCCTGCACGCCCAACTGACGCAGTCCGAGGCAGAGGCCCACACCCTGTCGGAGCGCCTGGCGGTGCAGGAGACGCAGCTCGAGGCGCTGCGCGTGCGGGTGCGCGCCGAGCTGGCGCGCGAGGTCGCGGTGGATGATCGCCCGGGCTGGCCTTGCGATGCCGCGGTGGCCGACGAAGAGGTCGAGCTCGAGCTGCTGCGCCGCCGCCAGCCTGACGGGGGCCGATCATGATGCGCTGTGACAGTTTCAGCCGCAGTGGCGGCTTCGCCGCGCTGGCGGCGGCCGGATGGCTGCCGTGGGCCGCGTTCAGCGCGCCGTGGATGGGCGTGTCAGAGGCCCGCGCCCTGTATTTGCTCGCCGTCGCGGTGCTCTACATCGCGGCGCTGGCGGCCGGCTCGGTCGGCCGGCGCCACCTGTCACGGCCAGGGGTGGTGCTGCTCGCCGCGCTCGGCGCGGCTGGCGTGGGGCTGGCCGCCGGTGAAACCACCGACCTCGTGCTCGGCCTCGCCGTGTTGATCGGTGTGGCGCGCAGCGTCTTCCTCTACCAAGCGGCGCCGGCCCGCGCCGCGCTGCTGGAGGTGGCGCTGCTCGGCGGTGGGCTGCTCTTTGCCCGCCTGCTGGCGGCGGGCTCTCCCGCTCCCACCGCCGTCGGCATCTGGAGCTTCCTGCTGGTGCAGAGCTGCTTCTTCCTCGTCGCCGGCCGCGCGCCGCGCCCAGCACCAGCGGCCGCGGACGCGTTCGAGGAGGCCCACCGGCGCGCGCTGACGCTGTTGGAATAGGGGCGCCGACCTCGAGCCGGATGCGGGTGGCGCGCACGACGTGGAGGGCGCGTCGTGTCGCGGGCACGCCGACAGGCCGTGCTCTCCCGTGGCGCTACAACT